>CAIZHC010000248.1 GCA_903932705.1 uncultured Actinomycetes bacterium
CGCCATGGTGCATCACTTCCAATCGCAATTGCCGTTTCATGTTCGGCCGACCGTCAGGCGAAGGGAAAGATCACCAAGGATGGTGTCTTCTTGGAGAAGCTTGAGCGCGAACCCGCCCACTTCCTGCCTGAGACCACCGATGAACACCTGAGCGGAGATGCAGTCTCCATTGATCTCAATCAGCCAATGGCTAAAGTCTTAGAGACTCTCTCGCAATATCCAATTAAGACCAGACTCTCACTCAACGGAACTTTGATAGTGGCGCGCGATATTGCCCACGCAAAGCTCAAAGAGCTATTGGATTCCGGCCAACCATTCCCTCAATATTTTAAGGACCACGCCGTTTATTACGCAGGGCCTGCTAAGACTCCTGAAGGTTATGCCTCTGGCTCATTTGGTCCAACAACTGCCGGCCGCATGGACTCCTACGTTGAACAATTCCAGGCCGCAGGTGGTTCCATGATTATGTTGGCTAAGGGCAATCGCTCTAAGCAAGTTACTGATGCCTGTAAGGCTCATGGCGGTTTCTATCTTGGCTCCATCGGCGGACCCGCCGCACGATTGGCACTTGATTGCATCAAGAAGGTGGAAGTCCTGGATTACGCCGATCTAGGGATGGAAGCGGTCTGGAAAATTGAAGTAGAGAACTTCCCTGCATTCATCGTCGTTGACGACAAGGGAAATGATTTCTTCGCTGAAACTTTGAGGCCTCTAGCAATCGGAGTTAAGCCACCAACTGCTTAGTTGCTGGTCTCCCTTGGAGTTGCACCTCTACGCTGGGAGAAGAACTCCCAAAGCGCCAAGGTAAAGAGGATCATCGAAAATCCGAAGAGTAAGTCTTCAATCGGTGCCCCAGCTAATCGCCTTCCAATAATTTCAGATGGCGAATATTGAACAATCTTTCTTGAGGTGAGCCACCAGTTGGTTAATAATTGAAAAGGAAAGATCAGAGCGTAGGTAAGCCAGTAGATACCGCGCGTAACCATCTGCGTGCGCAACAGAAAGAGATCAGCCAAGATAGATACCACCACGGCGTCGAGGGCAATATCGCTATAAATCACCGCGACTCTCCAGGTGATTTCCACTTAGTTAATTTCAGCAAAGCCTTATAGGTCAAGACTGTCATCACTGGTACGACGAGGAAGAAGAGGAGTTCTTCCAGCGGAACCTTGGGAAGCACATCTACATTCACTATTTGATGGCGATCGAAGAACCAACTCTTCTTGGCGATGGCCCAGGTATCCCAGGTGAGATAGATTGCAAGAATTGCTATCTCAGTTTGAAGAAGCTCCCGCCAATATTTTCCTAATTTCAACCGGAAACCAAAATTAACACCCAAGGCACAGAGCGCGATGAAAGCAATCACCAGAAGATAGCTAAAGTGATTCACCGCTCGTTATCTCCCATACTTAAGCGTATTGACCTAGGCTATAGATATGACGGATGCGCGCCCATCTATATTTCAACTGATTCAAACTCTCTCGCGCTGGGCCATCGGATTAACCATTGTGCTCTTTGCAATTCTGCGTTTTGCAGGAGTTCAACTAAATCTTTCGGCGCAAATTACCATCGCCTTGATGGCTCTGCTCGTTGGTATTCCGCATGGAGCTATAGATCATCTCATCTCCATTCCACGCAAACCCCTCTCTCGGTTTCTCCTCTACATCGCTATCTATGTCGCGATTGCACTTCTCGCGGGCTGGATGATTGCTACATGGAATCTTCTTGGCTTTCAGATAGTGATCGTCATGAGTTCCTTGCACTTTGGATATGGAGACGCCTCCTACCGGAACGAGTGGAGAGAGGTCGCTGGTCTCAAGAAATCTTCCTGGCTCAATGAAACCTTGTATGCCTTGCCTGCTGGATTTATTCCGGTCGTTCTCCCTCTGACCGATCCGCGCTCGGGAGATGCGCTCCATCGCATTCACCCGACTCTTCAGAGTTGGGCCGGGAGCCATTCACAGATCCTGAGGAACGTCACGATTGCCGTTGCAGTTGGACTCATTCTGATTCTTCTGGCACGTTGGAGTTTTGCCTTTGCCCTCGACCTCTCTCTTCTCACTCTCTTGGCGATTACCGCCCCTCCACTGGTCGCCTTCGCCGCGTACTTCGGCTTCTGGCATGCTGCGCGCCACACCGCCCGCCTCACCCTCAAACTCCCAAGTGCTTTGAAGCTCGCCATGGAGGGTCATGCACTCAAAGCCCTATGGGCGGCGATCTTCCCAGGGCTCTATGCCGTAGTGGGCACTACCTTGATCGCCGCAGGGCTGATGCTCTTCGACCGTTCTAACTTCTCTTCGGGCCTGCTCTGGTCCACCCTGGTCGTAATTTGGGCTCTTACGGTGCCCCATATGCTCACCACGAGCCGTTTTGACCTCCGTGCCATCCGAAGTTGAGCGTAAATAGTTAGTCATTCGAAAGATCTC
>CAIZHC010000249.1 GCA_903932705.1 uncultured Actinomycetes bacterium
GCCTTCTGCTTCTTGTGTGCGAGGAAGCGGCTCTGAGCTTCAGCGTATTGATGCTCCCACTCTTCGCGTTGGGTTTCAAAACCTGGACGCCACTCTTGTGAGTCAGCATCAAAGCCCTCTGGATAGATGAAGTTTCCTTCAGCATCGTAACGAGCAGGCATTCCATATTGAGTTGGATCGAATGCTTCAATCTCAACTTCATGGCCTTCATTTGCTTGCTTGAGTGAGAGTGAGATGCGGCGACGCTCTAGGTCGATGTCGATGATCTTTACAAAGAGCTCATCTCCGACCTGAACAACCTGCTCTGGAATCTCAACGTGGCGTTCTGCCAACTCTGAGATGTGAACGAGGCCTTCAATGCCTTCGAAGACGCGGATGAATGCACCGAATGGAACAAGCTTCGTGACTTCACCAGGAACAACTTGGTTGATGGTGTGGGTACGAGCAAATGCCTGCCATGGATCTTCTTGAGTTGCCTTGAGTGAGAGTGAGACGCGCTCGCGCTCGAAATCAACTTCGAGAACTTCTACGGTTACTTCATCTCCAACTTCAACAACTTCACTTGGATGATCGATGTGCTTCCATGAAAGCTCTGAGACGTGAACCAAACCATCTACGCCACCGAGGTCAACGAATGCACCGAAGTTAACGATAGATGAAACAACACCGGTACGAACTTGACCCTTAGTGAGCTGGTTCAAGAATGTGGTGCGTGATTCAGATTGAGTCTGCTCGAGGTATGCACGACGAGAGAGAACAACGTTGTTGCGATTCTTATCAAGTTCGATGATGCGGCACTCAACCTCTTTACCGATGTAAGGAGTGAGATCGCGTACGCGACGCATCTCAACGAGTGATGCCGGCAAGAAGCCGCGGAGTCCGATATCAACGATCAAGCCACCCTTAACAACTTCGATGACCAAACAGGTAACGACCTCGTCGCGTTCCTTTTTGCCTTCGATCTCGCCCCAGGCACGCTCGTATTGAGCACGCTTCTTGGAGAGGATCAGGCGACCTTCTTTATCTTCCTTCTGAAGAACAAGAGCTTCTACACGATCGCCAAGCTTTACGATCTCTGATGGATCGATATCGTGGCGGATAGAGAGTTCGCGTGATGGAATTACACCCTCGGTCTTATAACCAATATCAAGGAGTACTTCTTCGCGATCAATCTGGACGACAATTCCAGAGACTAAATCTCCATCATTGAAATTTTTGATTGTGCCTTCGATTGCGGCTAGAAAATCTTCCGCACTGCCAATGTCATTAACTGCGTGAATGCTGCTCAATTTGCTCCGTAGGAATAGAAAGTAGTAGTTCTTAAATCTCGCACGGCGTGCGAAAGGCTAAGGGTACGCAGGCGCGGATAGAGGGTCAAACCAGCTTTAGAGCGGTAGGGCTAGACTCTCCCTCGTGCGGGCTTATTGGGTAGTTTTGCGTAATCCCAGGGCGGTAGCGATGATGCTGGCGGCCTTTCCCGCTCGCCTTGCCTACGGCATGGTCGGACTCGATGTCTACTTCAAAGTCCACGATGACACCCGCTCAATAGCCTTAGCTGGTTTAGCTGCCGGAGCAAATGGAATTGTCGGATCTCTGAGCACCGGGATGCGCGCGGCAGTCATTGACCGTCTCGGCTTGAAAATCCCGCTACGAATCTTCGTTCCCGCGTATGCAGTGGCGCTTGCCACATTTGATTCCTGCCATGGGGCACGGCTTCTCATTATCTTTGCCGCGGTTCTTGGCTTCACCGCTCCCCCTATCAATCTCTCAGTTCGCCCGATGTGGAAGACCGCAGTTCCAGAGGAGCAATATCGAACCGCTATTGCAATCGACACCGCGTCTATGAATTTAGGCGTCGTGCTCGGGCCAGCCCTTGCAACCACCTTGGCCCTCTCGGGACATCCAGCCAGCGCTCTCATCACGACCGCGGTTCTGATCTTCATCGGCGGCATCTCCCTGTCATCGTTGGAGTTCACCAAACAATGGAAGCCAGAGCAACGCGAAGAAGGTGGGCAGACGCTTCTTAAAAATCCTGGAATGCGACTTTTGATCGCCGAGGGAGTGTTGATTGGATATGGCTCGGGAAATTATCAGATCGCCATTCCGGCAATTAGTTCGCTACACAACCAACCAAGATTCGCAGGTTTGGCTTTTGGAACAACCGCGGCACTTTCGATCTTTGGAAGCCTTACCGCAGGCGCTCTCGGTAGACATATCGCGCCAGTTAAAGGATTTCGAATTATCTATCTCTTCTGGTTCTTGTCGAC
>CAIZHC010000250.1 GCA_903932705.1 uncultured Actinomycetes bacterium
GTTGCCACTGGTGTTGAAGTTGCGACCGGTGTTGAAGTTGCGACCGGTGTTGAAGTTGCGACCGGTGTTGCTGTTGTAACTGGAGTTGCTGTTGTAACTGGAGTTGCTGTTGTAACCGGTGTTGCTGTTGCGACCGGTGTTGCCACTGGTGTTGCCACTGGCGTTGCTGTTGCCACTGGAGGTACAACTGGTGTCACAACCGGAGGTGGCAAACACGCGTTATTGACGATTGTGGTTCCGCCAAGTGTTACGGCGCCAGCGATGGCAAGAAGTTGTCCATTAACAAATGATGCCGCACCAGTGCTGATTGAGGCCTGGGCGATTACATGGCCAACCATGGTTGAAGCCTGACCGAGCGTGGCCGAACTTCCAACCTGCCAAAAGACATTACAGGCTTGAGTTCCGTTAGTGAGTAGCACGTTGCTGGAGACCCCGGTTACAAGTGTTGACGCTGCGCGGAAGATAAAGACAGCGTTCGCATCACCACCACCATTGAGTGTGAGAGTGCCGTTCACTTCAAGGGTGCCACCGTAGTAAGCACCAGGGGTGATTGATCGTCCTGCCCCTAACTCAACCGCAGTGGGTGTGCCGCCACGATTGCTTGCCAAGGCTGTTGAAGCTGCAGTCAAAGCGGTTAGAGAAGATCCGCCAAGTATCTGTACCCCAGATGCAGTGATAGACCCAGTTGGAGCAGTTGCTCCCCCGACTCCGATATCGCCGCCAGCAGTTCCTGTCACCGTACTCGGTGTTGCGCTTGTGATAGCAGCGCTAGCAAGCACACCGTAACTTGCAGCCGAACCCATGCTGAGAGGAGTCTCTGCTGCGCTTACTGATGCCGGAAAATAAGTAAACCCAAAGGCGAGAAATAAACCAACAAATGTGACCTTGATTAACGCTGGGCGAGCCTTTCGGATGCTTTTCATTTCTCTTCGATTCTAAGAATGAATCAGGATGTGCCATCTGGCCTTACTAAAATCATTGTAGGCACCTTCCTTTAGATGTAAATACCAAAAAGAGCTGTTCTGGTTGATATGAGTGCCTGCGGTATTTGGTTGCTCGCTAGGTGTGTTACCGTGAAAATAATTAAATACGGCGTTCGAGCAGATAGCTCATTGAAGAGCGATCGTAGGTACTTAATAGGAAAATAAAATGGAAAACAAAGAGAATGATGTTCAAAGCCATCTAGATTCTGCAAAATCAGAGCTTAAAAGTGCTGCAGAAGGATTAATCCAAAACACAAAGGACCAGGTCCACGAGACCTTGGATTCGGCTAAAGAGAAGATCAATGATGTCGTTGGAAATGTAGCGACATCGATCAGCAATGCTGCAGATAAGGTCAATGACGAAGTTGCTAAGAAGCAGACTGAGTTTGATGCTCCAAAAAGTACTTCTTAATCACTTCAATGAAACTTCACAAGGTAGCTAAAAAAGCCACCTTCATAATCGTGGCAGGCATTGCTTTAGCTCTGCTTGCTCCGATCACTTCTTCCTCCGCGAATTCGGTCGCAGGGATCACACTCGGGATAAGTGCTGACTATGCACTTGTTTCGAGTGGTGCCCTGACCATAGGCGCCGGAGCCACTTTTGCGGGTACAGGCCACTCTGAAGATGCCGCTGTCCAAGCGGTGCAGACCGCCTACAACTACATACTTGATATCCCTGGTTCTGATTCAATGACGGCAGAGATCGGTGGCCAAACCTTTCATCCAGGTGTTTATGACATCCCTGCAGATGCCGCATTGGATATCAATGCCTCTGTCACCCTCAATGGTGGCGGCGACCTTCACTCGGTCTTCATCTTTCGTTCGGTTGGCGCAATCACAACTACGGCAAGCATCACCATAAGTACAATTAACGGGGCGCAACCAGCCCATATCTTTTGGATCTCACATGCCGCAATAACTACCGGTGCGAGCTCATCGATGCCGGGACATCTGATCGCACTTGCTGCAATAACAACTGGTGCTTCATCGAGTGTTGATGGGGCAGTGATGGGTCTCGGTGCGGTCTCACTCGGCGGTACTTCCACTATTGTGCAATCTGCTCCCATTCCAGATCCCACACCAACACCAACTCCAACTCCA
>CAIZHC010000251.1 GCA_903932705.1 uncultured Actinomycetes bacterium
CCAAGCGATTCAATCCGTGCAACTTCCGCATCTTGGTCATCAGGTGTTAAATCAAAGTGGAGTCGGTTCTTCACTACCTTCTCATCGGGATTCTTGTAGAAGAGGATCGGCGGAAACTTTTCACCATTTTCGAGCTTCACTGAGTTTTCAAGCATTGCACCGGTCTCATCGACGTAGGTGACCTTCCAACCCAAGACTTTCTCCCAGAAGGCGGCGATCGTGGTCGGATCTTTACAATCGATGACGACATAACCGAGTTTCAACATGGATTGAAAGTAGCACCGAGTTCTATGCAGGTCTATAAATATTTAGTACCAACCCGCAGCTAAAGTGCGGAACGCTAATATTCGCTCCATGGGTCATATTGATGTGAGCGGAGTCGAGTACTGGCTACCGGATGGCCGCCTTCTTCTCAACGATATAAATTTTCGAATCGGGGATGGCGCTAAGGTCGCAATTGTCGGCCCCAACGGTTCAGGCAAGACGACCCTCTTGAAAATGATCTGCGGGGACATCGCGCCGCACTCTGGCAAGGTATCAATCTCGGGCGGACTGGGAATCATGCGTCAGTTCATTGGTCAGGTTCGTGATGAAAGCACAGTACGCGAGCTCTTGCTCTCTGTATCAACCCCAAAGATTCAAACGGCTGCGGAGAAATTGAGTTGCAGCGAGGCGGCGATGCTCCTTTCAGGCAACGAGAAAGATCAGATGAAGTATGCGCAAGCAATTTCTGATTGGGGCGATGCTGGGGGATATGACGCTGAAGTAATGTGGGATATCTGTTGCACCCGCGCGCTTGGACTCGGTTATGACCTGGTATGCGATCGATTGGTGAACACCTTGTCAGGTGGAGAACAGAAGAAGTTGGTTCTTGAATCGCTTCTGCAAGGACCAGATGAGGTTCTTATTCTCGATGAACCTGATAACTATCTTGATGTACCCGCTAAGCGCTGGCTTGAGAAGGAACTCTTAGAAACCAAGAAAACAGTTTTCTTTGTGAGTCACGATCGTGAATTGCTGAGCACTGTTGCTCAAAAGATTGTCACTGTGGAACTAGGAGCAATGGGAAATACCGTCTGGGTTCACGGCGGTGGTTTTAGCACATGGCATGAGGTACGTACTGCACGTCAGGCACGCTTTGCGGAGATGCTCCTGCGGTGGGAGCAGGAGCATGAGCGGTTGAAAGAGTTAGTACGAACGCTTCAAGTTCAGGCGGCAAACAGCCCAGATATGGCTTCTAAATATAAAGCGATGCAGACGAGATTACGCAAGTTTGAAGAGATTGGACCTCCAGAGGCTCCTTCACTCGAGCAATTTGTACAAGTTGGATTGAAAGGTGGCAGAACAGGTCTGAGGGTATTAACTTGCGAGAACCTGGTCCTTGAAGGATTAACCGAACCTTTTAATCTCGAACTCTTTTATGGTGATCGCGTTGCAATTCTTGGAAAGAATGGAACAGGTAAGTCACACTTTTTGCGGATGTTAGCCAACGATGCGACAGTGAAATTCTCGGGCTCCTTCAAATTGGGAGCGAGAGTTACTCCAGGCTTCTTTGCTCAGACACATGCACATCCAGAGTTCATCGGAAAGACGCTCGTTGAGATTTTGTGGAAAGAAGCTTCGCTTCAACTTGGTCCTGCAAAAGGAGTACTTCGCAGGTATGAGTTGCATCAGCAATCAGATCAGCGCTTTGAAACTCTCTCGGGCGGACAGCAGGCGCGCTTCCAAATTCTCCTTCTTGAAATTCAAGGTGCGACGATGCTCTTGCTCGATGAACCAACCGATAATTTAGATTTAGCCTCTGCCGAAGCCCTTGAACGAGGCCTAAGTGAATACGAGGGGACTGTTTTGGCGGTGACTCACGATCGCTGGTTTACACGCGGATTTGAGCGGTATCTGATCTTCCCTGAGAACGGCCAGGTGTACGAATCTAAAGAACCAGTTTGGGACTACTAACCCTTTAGTCGAGGAGCGCGAACTGCCCGGTTTCCAGGTAATGGCGCATGCGACGTTCAGTCTTCTCCAAGTATCCGGGAATCATCAGA
>CAIZHC010000252.1 GCA_903932705.1 uncultured Actinomycetes bacterium
CTAACACCCGGAGAGTTAGTGGCTGTTATCGGCTCAAATGGTTCCGGTAAGAGCACCCTTATTCGCGCTCTCAGCGGGTTGATTGCACCTACGACGGGCGATGCATCCTGGAATGGCAAATCAATTCTTGGTAAAAAGCCAGAAGAATTAGTTCGACAAGGAATCGTGCATATCTCTGAGGGCAAGTCAGTTATTCCAGAACTCACCGTTGCGGAGAATTTGGCACTCGGAGGACTCTGGCGTCGCGATAAGAGCGATGTCCGTCTTGCCCACGAGGAGAGCTTGCAGATATTTCCCGTGCTTGCCACTCGCTTGGATCAGCGTGCAGATTCACTTTCAGGTGGAGAGCGACAGATGTTGGCGATAGCGCGTGCACTTATCTCAAGACCGCAGTTGTTACTGCTTGATGAACCCTCACTTGGGTTGGCACCACTCATTATTGAGCAGATTTTTCTAGCGCTTGATGACCTGAGAAAGAAGTATGGATTAACGGTCTTGCTAGTTGAACAAAATGCAATGAGTGCGCTCAAAATCGCTGATCGCGGTCTCATCTTGCACCTCGGTCAACTCGTCACTAGCGGCACTCCATCGGAATTGATGAAAGATCCACAACTTCGAGCCGCTTACTTGGGATTTTAGAAATGTTTATCGACACACTCCTCATCGGTATCAGTAGCGGCGCGATTTATTCATTGATGTCGCTGGCTCTAGTTTTGGTCTGGCGCTCGACCCGAGTCGTGAACTTTGCGCAATCAGGCCAAGCGGTTCTCTCCACATACATTGGCTACGAAATTACTGCAAAGACTCACAACTATTGGGTCTCGCTTCCATTGGCAATTCTTTGTGGCGCTCTTATTGGATCCCTTGTCGATCTGCTCTTTATGAGGTTGCTCAGCAAGAGAGTGAAGTCGGGGCCAATTTCAGAGATTGCACCAGTTATCGCAACTCTAGGTTTACTGGGACTTATCCAAAGCGTGATCGGATTAATTTGGGGAAATGCTTTCCTGCAATACCCCTCACCGCTCTCTGCAAAAGGCTTCACATTCGGTTCCCATACAATCCCGTTCTCACCACAAAACTTATTTATCGTTCTCGCCTCTGCCGTAGTGCTTGCAATATTTGGAGTGATTTTTCGTTTCACAAACCTTGGACTTGCTCTTCGCGCCTCATCGTTCGCACCGGAGATTGCGCAGTTAGCTGGTATTCGCGTAAGTCGCGTTCGAAATATTGGCTGGTCATTTGCAGGGGCAGCGGGCGCCGTTGCCGGAGCGGTAATAACTCCAACATCCACGCTCTCTCCTAACTCACTCGACTTACTCTTTGTCTCTGGATTTATCGCGGCAGTTATTGGTGGACTTGATTCACTCGTCGGTGCGGTTGTCGGTGGACTGGTTCTTGGAGTGAGCTTCTCGTTCATCTTGCAATACATCAGCTCATCGGTGACCTTCTTAGCAGGCTTCATCATTTTGATGATTGTGTTGCTTGTAAGGCCGCGAGGTATTTTTGGAAAGAGAGTTGGTCGAAATGCTTAGGCGCAGACTCTCTCCGTTGCAGCGCGCAGGTTTTCTTGCGCTCGTTGGGATCGTGCTACTCGTCGCAAGTAGATTTATTGGAGAGCTGCGTGATTACCAAGGCGCGCAGGTTGCGGTTTATATAATTGCAATTTCCTCGATTACTTTATTGACCGGTTATTCGGGGCAAATCTCCTTGGGTCATGGTGCCGTGATGGCTATCGGTGGTTATGGAGCCGCACTCTCATTTTCATTGTGGCAATTCCCATTTGTGATTGCGATTTTATTTGGAATTTTAGTTGGCACAATTGCTGGATTTGTTTTAGGAGTGGCAGCAGCAAGACTCTCTGGTCCGTATCTTGCGGGCACAACTCTTGCACTGGCAGTGGGCTTGCCAACGATTGCGGATCAATTCAAAGTTCTCGGTGGAGAGCAAGGTTTAAATTTCGATATCGGTGATGCACCTTCATGGGTACGAAAGCTTGGTGGTTCTGAATTCACGCAGTACAAGTGGTTCTTCTGGATTGCAGTAATTGCTGCACTTATAAGCCTTTGGGCTATAACAAATTTGTTACATAGCAATTATGGAAGGAATTGGCGCGCTGCGAGAAATAACGCGGTTGCAGCCAGTCTGGCGGGGATAAATGTGGCAAGAGGGAAAATTTTGGCATTCACGGTGAGTTCTGCTCTTGCAAGCCTTGCAGGTGCCCTCTTTGGTCTGCTTCTTGGAATAGTGACCCCAACAGCGTTCCCTCTATCTCTCTCATTCGCAATTGTGACCGGTGCGGTACTTGCGGGTGTTAGTAACCTCGCAGGTAGCATTGTCGGCGCAGTGGTTCTCGTTGCCATCCCCGAAGTTTCAGGTGCCCTTGCAACGCACTTGGGAGGTTCTCAAAAGGTAACAGCGAATCTACCTGGACTAGTAACAAGCTTGTTGCTAATCCTTGTGGTCTTGTTCATGCCTCATGGTCTCCGTGTTAGGAGATTCAAGAGAGTGAAAAACTTAATACGTACGAAATAACTACATATATAAGTACCGCAAGCATCTCCTGGAATACCCTCAATGAAAGGAAGAAAATGCTCGTTCATCGTCGCACGAAGCGCGGAAAACTAGCTATAACTTTTGTGGCCGCGGCCGCATTAGCGATCAACGCCCTACCTGCTCACGCATTCACCGCTTACAAAGTGGATGGCGTAACTCCTTCGACAATCACCTTGGGAATTACCTCACCTCTTACCGGCGCAGCGGCACCTGGTTACAACAAGGTTCCTTATGCGATGCAGGCATACTTCAACTACGTTAATGACAATGGTGGAGTTAATGGCCGCAAGATCAAGCTCATCATCAAAGATGACGCATACAACCCAGTCCTCTCAAAGTCAGTAACAAATGATTTGGTCTTGCAGAGCAAGGTCTTTGCAATTGTCGGATCACTTGGCACTGCTTCCAATGAGGCCACAACTCGTTTTATCAATGATCACGGCGTTCCACGCCTCTTCATCAATACTGGTTACAGCGGATTCGCAACTGCCGCCAAGTACCCAACGACCTATGCAGTCCTTCCTTCCTATGTAATGGAAGCAAAGATCATGGGTCAGTACATCAAAGATAACTTTGCTGGAAAATCAGTCGCCATCATCTATCAGGATGACGATTTCGGCGCAGATGCTCTAAAGGGATTTGCAACAGCCGGAACCAAGTTCTTGGTAAAGATCCCTTATGCAAGTGGTTCACAAGCTGATCCAACGGTTGTTGGAAAGTGGATCTCTGGCCTCGCACAGTTGAAGCCTGATGTAACAATCATGTTTGGTGTTTCATCTGCAACAGCTGCGGCACTCGGTGGCGCATATAAGGCTGGATTTAAGACCCAATGGATTCTTGGATCAGTCGGTGGAGATGGAACGACTATCGCGACAGTGGCAGGACCAACAGCAGTTGGTCTTCTTTACGGAGCGATTGGTGCCTCATTCCTTCCAGCCCCAACTGACACAACAGATCCATATATCGCTCAGTTCCAGGCAATCAACACCAAGTACAACGCAGGAGTAACTTTCGATAACAACGTATTGCAGGGAATGAATACTGCGATGTTGACCGTCGAAGCTCTCCGTGCGGCAGGCACAAACCTCACTCGCGCCAATCTCCTTAAGGGAATTGCAAAGAGCGGTTCAACATTTGCCTCCGCAGGATTTGCACCACTTGGTTACAGCGCAACAAGTCACGTTGGCTATAACGGCTACTGGTTTGGAACATATGGTCCAACGGGAGCAATTAAGCCAATTGGTGGCGCGTACACGCTTTACACAACCGACTCAGGTACCGGAGCAGTTACTCAGACCGTGAGCAAACGTCCTGCCATGCCAGCGAAGGGATTGCCAAACAACTAATGAAAAATCTACTTAACATGAAGCGCACCGCCGTATTGGCAAGCGCCGTCTTGGTTCTCACAGGACTGGTGGCAATTCCATCATCTGCATCTGCCGCCCCATTGTGTGATGGCAAATTCCCAGTTCAATCATGTATTGGTGCCACCAGTGATGGCGCACCGTATGTGATGCAAGTTCCTGCGAACTTCAATGGAACTGTCTACCTATGGTCACATGGATATCGCTACAACGTACCTATCCCAGCAGCGATTCCAGCTATCGGTGGATACACCGTTGTTAATACTCCAGAACCAGGACCAGTTCCCGGTGGAGATACCTCTGTAATCAAGTACTTACTTGGTAAGGGATTTGCTGTGATGGGTTCTGGATTTGCTCGTCAAGGTTGGAACGCTGATTCAGGCGTGGCAACTGATGAAGAGCTCATCACTACCTTCAAGAGTAAATTCACCACCACATCACATGTCATCGCATGGGGTGCATCACTCGGTGGATTTATCACTCAAACCTTGGCAGAGAAAGATGCCGCAGCACTATCTGCAGCGGGCCCACTCTGTGTTGCTTCACCTACAGTTGAAGCAGAACTTCAAATGGCTGGAGATTTCCTCTGGGGTCTTAAGACATTCTTCGATCCATCTATCAAAGCTGGTAACTATTCAGCAGGCGCTGCAGGATATGCAGAAGCTATGAGTGATCTCGGAAAGGTCTTCACAGTCCTTGGAAAGCTGCAAGCGGGTATCGCTTCTGGCGCATGGCCTGATACAACACCAGCTGCAATTCACGCAGTTGGTCTAGATCAGGTTCCAAGTCGTTCAGCGCTTCTTCTACTTGGTCTCATGGCTGGCCTACCAACTCAAAGTGCGCACTTTGATTCAACAACCGGTCCAGGATCTGTAAATAGTTCTGCATACACATCCTTTGCAGCCGCTGCTAGCCCAGCGCTTGCAATCCTTGAGAACGGTGCAACTGCTGCTGCACTTGCAGTACTCGTTACATACGATGTCGAGCAACAATCAGGCGGCGCAATCTTTGATAACACAAAGACTGATTACGCCACTCGCGTTGCATCAGAAGCAACTGTCTACAACGCAGCTCTTAGTGGTGGAACAGCAACTGCTGGTCTCTTGGGTTACTTGGCACAAGCACCTCGTGCGACTGCCAGCCCAACCGCTCTTGCAAAGATGCGCTCACTTGCTCAGTGGACTGGAACCGTTTCGGTACCAACCGTTGCAATGACTGGTGTTGCAGATCCTGTAACTCCAGCCGGTGACCTCACCTACTTGGCTCAGCAATATGCCAAGCAGTGGCAGGCAAAGCACTTGGCAACTTTGGGCAAGGGTCGTCCCCCATACGATCTCATTGCTCTCTTTGGAGTAACGCCAGCGCACTACACAACATTTTCTGCCACGGGTGCTCCTATTACGACAACCCCTGCAGCAAATGGAACTAACCACTGCAACTTCAACGCGAAGCAGTACATCGCCGTAGCCGACCTTCTGGCCTATGCATCAGCACATGGTCAAAACATGTCTGGTGGAGCGCTCAATACTGTAGTTCGCAAGATGGGTGGAACTACTAAGGATGCGAAATTCGCACCTGCACTTCCTAAGTTCTATGCAGCTGACTAACTAGCAAAGAAGTAAAGAGTTAAGGGGCTTTGTGAGAAATCACAGAGCCCCTTTTCTATTAACCTAGGGACATGTCTTCCATCTCTAGAGCCATCGAATCTGCATCGCAGATGGAGTTATTTGGCGCTGAGATTGGCGCGAAACTTAAGGCTGGAGATCTCCTAGTGCTGCGTGGAGAATTAGGATCTGGGAAAACAACTTTTACTAGAGGTCTTGCTTCCGCGCTGGGGATTACCGGCGTTACCTCACCGACATTTGTCATCTCAAAGATTTACGCAGGTCAAATCCCACTCGTTCACGTTGACGCTTATCGCTTGATTGGAGATGAGTTGGCGCTCTTTGATGATCTTGATCTTGAGAGTCGAATTCCACAATCCATAACAGTGATTGAGTGGGGCGGGGAATTCGTGGAGCGCCTCGCAGACTCCTTTATCTCGATTGACTTTGAGTTCGGAGCATCCTCGGATGAGCGTATTGTCACAATCGAAGGTTTAACGGCATGAGTTCACTTCTTGTAATTGATACGTCAACTGATCGCACTAGTGTCGGCCTGGTTGATGAGAACGGTCTTCTCTTTGAATTTTCCCACGATGATCCTCTTGCTCATGGTGAGGTACTTCCTAAACTAGTTGCGAAATTGCTCGCCTATCGCCCCACAATTGATGGCGTTGCAATTGCCATGGGTCCAGGTCCCTTCACCGGGCTGCGAGTTGGCATTGCTTTTGGAGAAGCATTCGCCAACGCGCGAAAGATTCCGTGGGTAGGAGTTTCTTCTCTGGCAGCTATGGCGAAGGTGCACGATGATCGAGAATTTATCGTTGCCATTGATGCTAGACGTAGAGAGTTTTTTTGTGAGCACTACTTGGATGGGAAACTTTATGCTCCCGCCCGTACCCTGCAACGCGAAGAGCTTGCCGAAGTTTTACTTCCGATTTTCCGTGAGCCGCCGACAGTTGAGGCGATCGCTCAATTAGCAAGAAGTGAAATTTCGATTACTGAGCCAATCTATATTAGAAAGCCTGATGCCTATCCTGCGCCGAAGGGAGTCAAATTCCGACCATGGACATATATCGATTTGATTGAGATTTATGCTCTCGAGAGCGCGGTCTATCTGGATGACCCATGGAGTTTGGAGCAATTTAAAGAGGAGTTTGCGAGTAAGGCTCGGCAATATCTGGTTGCAGAGTTCGAAGGCAAAGTTGTCGGGTACGCCGGAATCATGGTTGCAGGCGATGTCACCGACATACTTACTTTGACAGTTGCACCGGAATTTCGCAGACGCGGGATTGCCCGGGAATTTCTGAAGCGGATGGTGGATTGGTCTCGCAACCAAAAAGTTGAAGCAATGATGCTTGAAATGCGAGTAGGAAATAGTGAAGCGGAACCTCTCTACCTCGCTAATGGATTTCGAAAGATTTCAGAGCGCCAGGATTACTACGGTCCTGGAATTACAGCGGTAGTCATGAGAAAAGAGTTGGGCAAATGATGAGCCAACCTCTTGTTCTTGGAATTGAAACATCGTGTGATGAAACTGCGATTGGAATTGTTCGCGGCAGAAAATTGCTTGCAAATGTCATTGCATCAAGCGTCGAGGAGCACGCCAGGTTTGGGGGAGTTGTTCCCGAGATAGCTAGCCGTGCTCATCTAGAAGCAATGCCCTCAGTTATAAATGAGGCGCTCAAGGTCGCAGGAGTCTCACTTAAGGATTTGGATGCAATTGGCGTTACGGCAGGGCCAGGTTTGATTGGCGCACTCTTAGTTGGAACTAGTGCTGCTCATGGCCTCTCTCTTGCACTCGATAAACCACTCTATGGAGTCAACCATCTCTCCTCTCATCTCGCGGTGGATGCACTAGATGAATCTAGAGAGCTCACCCCTGCAATAGGTTTATTGGTGAGTGGTGGTCACAGTTCAATCATCCAAATGAGCGATATGGCTAGATCAGTTCATGTTCTGGGTGAAACTATTGATGACGCTGCAGGGGAAGCTTTCGACAAGATTGCGCGAATCATGGAGTTGGAATTTCCTGGAGGTCCCGCTATCGATCGCCTAGCAAGAGAGGGAGATGCCACCGCAATAGATTTCCCGCGGGGGTTAGCGAACTCTGATTACAACTTCTCCTTTAGTGGGCTGAAGACGGCGGTCGCGCGATATTTGAAAGAGAGCCCAAAGGCACACAAGGCTGATGTGGCTGCATCATTCCAAGAGGCAATCGTTGATGTTCTCTTAGAGAAGGCTCTTCGTGCCTGCCGAGAGACAGGAATTGAGGCCCTGATCATCGCCGGAGGCGTCGCTGCAAACTCCCGCTTGCGTGCGGTAGCTGCTGAGCGATGCCAAGCTTCCGGAATCGAGCTTCGAACCCCTCCAGTTGCGCTCTGTACCGATAATGGGGCGATGGTGGCGGCGATGACCTCGCTCGCTGTAAGTGGGGGAGTAGCCCCCAGCCAGGTGGGATTTGCTACCTTATCCACCGTTCCGCTTACCCAACCGACCTGGCTCTAGGCTCCTGGGCTTTGGATTGGAAGGCTTTTGCGCCTTTCGCTAGAGTTTGGTTAGCACTCACCAGGGGTGAGTGATAAAGATTCTTAAAGGGAGATAACAGACATGGCAAAGATGATCGCCTTCAATGAAGAGGCACGCCGCGGTTTGGAGCGAGGAATGAATGCGCTCGCCGACGCCGTAAAAGTAACCCTTGGACCTCGCGGTCGAAACGTTGTTTTGGAGAAGAAGTGGGGCGCTCCAACCATTACAAATGATGGTGTCTCCATCGCTAAAGAAATTGATCTTGATGATCCTTGGGAGAAGATCGGCGCAGAGCTGGTTAAAGAGGTAGCGAAGAAGACTGACGATGTAGCTGGCGATGGAACCACAACCGCTACCGTCTTGGCTCAAGCACTTGTTCGTGAAGGACTTCGCAACGTAGCTGCGGGATCAAACCCAATGGCGCTTAAGCGCGGTATTGAGAAGGCCGTTGAGGCAATCTCTGCAGAACTTAGCAAGATGGCAAAGAATGTTGATACTAAAGAGCAGATCGCTGCAACTGCATCTATCTCTGCTGCTGATACAACAATCGGCGAGATGATCGCGGAAGCGATGGATAAGGTCGGTAAGGAAGGCGTTATCACCGTTGAAGAGAGCAACACCTTTGGACTTGAGCTCGAGCTCACTGAAGGAATGCGCTTTGATAAGGGTTACATCTCTCCATACTTCACAACTGATTCAGATCGTATGGAAGCAGTTCTTGAAGATCCATACATCTTGATTGCAAACTCAAAGATTTCAAATATCAAAGACTTGCTTCCGATTCTTGAGAAGGTCATGCAATCTGGTAAGCCACTTTTGATTCTCGCTGAAGATGTTGAGGGAGAAGCGCTCGCTACTCTCGTTGTAAATAAGATTCGCGGAACTTTCCGCTCTGCTGCAGTTAAGGCTCCTGGCTTTGGAGATCGTCGTAAGGCGATGTTGCAAGATATTGCGCTCCTTACCGGCGGAACTGTTATCTCTGAGGAAGTTGGTCTCAAGTTAGAGGCAGCAACCATGGAGCTTCTTGGTCGCGCTCGCAAGGTCGTTATCGCTAAAGAAGAGACAACAATTGTTGAAGGTCTTGGCGATGCTGAGCAGATTAAGGGCCGCGTAAATCAGATTCGCGCTGAAATTGAGAAGAGCGACTCAGATTATGATCGTGAGAAGTTGCAGGAGCGTTTGGCAAAGCTTGCTGGAGGAGTTGCAGTCATTAAGGCTGGAGCTGCTACAGAAGTTGAGCTTAAAGAGCGCAAGCACCGTATTGAAGATGCAGTACGAAATGCTAAGGCTGCAGTTGAAGAAGGCATCGTTGCCGGCGGCGGCGTTGCACTCTTGCAGGCTGGAAAGATTGCACTTGCTAATTTGAAACTCGAAGGTGATGAGGCAACAGGTGCTCGTATCGTTGAGTTTGGAATTGAAGCTCCACTTAAGCAGATCGCTATCAATGCTGGTCTTGAAGGTGGAGTAGTTGTTGAGAAGGTTCGTCACTTGGCATCAGGTTTCGGATTGAACGCAGCAACAGGAGAGTATGTAGATATGATCGCAGCCGGAATTATTGATCCAGCGAAGGTCACACGTTCAGCTCTTCAGAATGCCGCCTCAATTGCGGCCCTATTTATCACCACGGAAGCAGTTGTAACCGATAAGCCAGAGCCAGCAGCAGTTGGAGTTAACAATCCAGCAGCTGATATGGACTTCTAGTAGTTAATTAACGCTTAGAACGGCCTCCCAATTTTCTTGGGAGGCCGTTTCGCATTACCCTTGCGCTATGACCGATAGATTCAATGCGCTAGAAATCGCTCGCTTGGCTGCGATCGAAGATTCCGGCGATGCAAAATTCGTCGGCGATTTAGTCGCGATTGATCAAGAGGATGAGCGAATTGCTTCCTACCTCTTTGAATCTGCGCTTCCTGGATATTCCGGGTGGCGTTGGGCAGTAACTGTAATTAAGGTCGATGATGACGCTGCTGCAACAATCGCAGATGTTGTTTTGCTTCCGGGAGTGGAAGCGCTGCTCGCCCCAGAATGGGTTCCCTACAAGGAGCGAATTGAACCGGGTGATGTTGGCGTTGGGGATATCGTTCCAACTTCTGCAGATGATTTAAGACTTGTGCCAGTGAATGATGCGCTTCCAGGTGATGACGAGCTAGAACTCGCCGAGCAATTCGAATTTGGGTTAGGTCGCGCCCGCGTGCTCTCTATTGTGGGTCGTGATGCGGCAAGTAAGCGTTGGTATGAAAGTGACCGCGGACCAAATACTCCCATCGCGCAATATGCCCCACTCCCATGTAATAGTTGTGGCTTCTTTATTCCTATTGCAGGATCACTGCGCTCTGCTTTTGGAGTCTGCGCAAATGCGCTCTCACCCGAGGATGCCCGTGTGGTCTCGGTAGATCATGGCTGCGGAGCACATTCGCAGGCCCTCATCGTTCCCGAGTAGTTCAACTCAGTGCGGCTAGCGCACTAAATCCGATAAACTAAGCAGATTATTGAGAAGGGAGACGCCAATGCCTATTGGTCGCGTTAAGTGGTTTAGCCTCGAAAAGGGATTTGGTTTTATCTCATCTGAGGAGGGCGAGGATGTTTATCTCGCCGCCTCAGCGCTCCCTACCGGAACACCAAGCGTGAAGCCTGGAACCAAGCTGGAGTTTGGCGTAGCTGAAGGTCGTCGCGGACCGCAGGCGCTCTCCGTTCGCATCATTGAAGAGCCAGCTTCCGTTGTAGCTAATACTCGAATCAATGCTGATGATTTGGCAACGATTATTGAAGATAGCATCAAGATGTTGGACAAGGTTGGAAATGGTTTGCGCCATGGCCGCTATCCGACTGCTGTTGAAGCAGAGCGACTTGGAAAAGTTCTACGTGGAATCGCAGGGCAGATCGAGGGCTAAGAGAGCCTTTTCTTCCGCTTTCTCTCCCGGCGCATGCCGCGGAGAATGTATCCAGTTCCCAGTAAGCCAAGTCCGATTCCAACAAGTGAAATATAAATCGATGAACTCTGGGCGCTTATCGCGAGTTGAATCACCAAGGCAACAAACCAGGCAGAGGTGCCAATCAGCATTATTGGAAGTGTTTGTCTCACTAGGCGAGCATACTTCCTAGGAAATTAAAGCAATTCAAAAGCGCTTGTAGACTGGCCCTATGTCATCCAATGAAGGATCACTTCGCTCCTTCAAACATCGCAACTTCAGGATCTTCTTTGCCGCGAATATGCTCTCCAATATAGGCACATGGGCACAGCGTGTGGCACAGGATTGGTTAGTTGTAACTGATCTCCATAAAGGTGGTTCAGCTCTTGGAGTCGTCACCGGATTGCAATTTCTCCCCATGCTGCTCTTTAGCTTATACGCGGGCTCTCTGGCTGATCGTCTCGATAAACGAAAACTCCTAATCTTTACAAATGCTGGCGGTGGATTGACCGCTGGAATCTTGGGATGGCTCATCATCTCTCACAAGGTGACGATGCTGGAGGTTTTCATCTTGGCTTTTAGTTTGGGAGTCTTTGGTGCTCTTGATACTCCAGTGCGACAGGCTTTCACATCTGAATTAGTCGGAAAGAAAGATATTGCAAATGCAGTAAATCTAAATTCTGCAAATTTCAACATGGGACGGCTGTTAGGACCGGCGGTATCTGGTCTCTTGATCAAGTATTTTCACACCGGGCCATCATTTCTCCTTAATGCAGGGTCGTTCATCTTCGTCATAATCGCACTTATTTTGATGCGACCAGATGAGCTCAATCGCTTACCTAAAGATGATAAAGATCGAAAGATTATGGAAGGTATCCGATATATAAGTAGCCGTGGTGATTTAAAGGCTGTTATAGCCACGGTCTTTTTTGCCTCAACCTTTGGTCTGAACTTTCAGATATTCAACGCGCTCATCGCGACAAAGATTTTTCATAAGGATGCGGGAGCATTTGGAATTCTTGGAAGCGTGATTGCAATTGGATCTCTTGGCGCCGCGATTGTTTCTACGCGACTAGATGAGAAGCGCAAACCACCATTTATTAGTGCGGTTGCTGCGATCTTTGGGCTTTGCTTGATTGTTCAAGCAACGATGCCGACGTACATCACCTTCGCCTTGATACTTCCATTCTGTGGCTTCTTTGCCTTGACGACAATGATTTCTGCAAATACATATGTGCAAACCACCACCCCGCACGAGCTTCGCGGCAGGGTGATGGGTTTTTATATTTTGGTATTTATGGGCGCAACCCCAGTTGGTTCACCC
>CAIZHC010000253.1 GCA_903932705.1 uncultured Actinomycetes bacterium
CAATCGCAGTATGGGCGAACTCTTGGGAGGTAAAGGCGCAAATCTGTCGGAGATGATCTCCCTTGGCATTCCAGTGCCAGATGGATTCACAATCACAACCGCCGCCTGCCGAGATTTCTTGGAGCGCAAGAGCCTCTCAGAACAATTAGAGAGCGACATTGAATTTGCAGTTGCCAAATTAGAGAGCCGTACTGGTCGACGCTTTGGCGACATTAAAAATCCACTTCTTGTGTCTGTGCGTTCTGGCGCAAAGTTCTCCATGCCGGGGATGATGGAAACCGTTCTCAACGTCGGCATTTCACCAGAGGTGGCGAGGGCGCTTGCAGCAAAATCAAAAGATCCAAAATTTGCTTGGGATTCCTTTAGACGCTTTGTAGAGATGTATGGACGCATAGTCTGCGGAGTTCCAGCTCAGACCTTTGAAGAGGTACGTCATGAATTTCTTGCAGCTGCAAAGGTAAGTTCGGCACTTGATTTAACTGCAGAACAGATAGAAGAGCTTTCATATAAATTCATTGAGAAGGTTGAAATTCACACCTCCCGCGCCTTCCCAATGGATGCAAAATCTCAACTTCTACGGACGGTAGAGGCGGTATTTGGCTCCTGGAATTCCGAGAGAGCAACCTTGTACCGCCGCCGCGAGCGTATTCCGGCCACTTTAGGTACTGCTGTAAATGTGCAGATGATGGTCTTTGGAAATATTGGGGAGGATTCTGGAACTGGAGTTTGCTTCACCAGAAATCCATCAACGGGTGAGAGTGGCGATTATGGTGACTATCTTGAGTGCGCACAGGGCGAAGATGTTGTCTCTGGAATTCGCAACACTTTAACTCTGCAAGATCTTGCAAATATTCAACCCGCTGCTTATGCCGAGTTGAAATCCATTATGAGCAAGCTCGAAAATCATTACCGAGATATGTGCGACATTGAATTCACCATCGAATCTGGAAAGTTGTGGATTTTACAAACTCGCGTAGGTAAGCGCACCGCGGAGGCGGCCTTTCGAATTGCCAGCACATTAGTAGATGAAGGACTCATCTCTATTGACGAAGCGCTCCTTCGCGTGACTGGTGAGCAACTTATGAATTTGATGTTCCCACAATTTGATCTCAGCGCCTCTAACGAACGCATCGCAACTGGAATTCCTGCATCTCCAGGAGCAGCGGTGGGGCATGTGGTCTTCGATTCGAAGAGCGCGGTAGATGAAGCGATGGCTGGCAAGCGCGTCATCCTGGTACGAAATGAGACATCTCCGGAAGATCTTCCTGGAATGGTCGCAGCGCAAGGAATTCTGACTTCGCGTGGTGGAAAGACTTCGCACGCAGCGGTGGTCGCACGCGGAATGGGCCGAGTAGCAATTTGTGGCGCTGAAGAGATCAAAGTGAATGTTGCTGCAGGTGAATTCACGACTAATGGCCACTCCGTTAAGGCGGGCGATCTGATCTCTATCGATGGTGCAACAGGCGCAATCTATTTGGGTGAAATGCGCGTTGTTGAATCAACGGTGAGTCAGTACTTACAAAACTCTGTCTCTCCTCAGAAATTTACTCCATTGATTCGAGCCATCGAAAGATTTCTTACTCGCGCAGATATTGTCAGAACTCTCGATGTGCGCGCCAACGCAGATACCGCCGCAGATTGTCAGTTAGCGCGTAACTTTGGAGCAGAGGGCGTTGGGTTGGTTCGCACAGAACATATGTTCTTAGGTGAGCGTCGAACTCTTGTTGAAACGCTTATTCTCTCTGATTCACCTGAAGTCCGCACTGAGGTGCTTAAAGAGATGGAAGAGTTGCAGTATCAAGACTTTCTCGGAATCTACATGGCGATGGAGGGCTTACCGGTCACAGTTCGCCTACTTGATCCACCACTACATGAGTTCCTAACAGATAAGACAGAACTCTCTCTGAGCATTGCCAAGAAAGAGGCGAATAACGAACCGGTTTCAGATCACGAAAAAGCTCTATTGGCCGCAGTTATAAGACTCCACGAGGCCAACCCCATGATGGGCCTTCGTGGAGTACGACTTGGTGTTCTCATCCCTGAACTATTCATTATGCAGGTCCGGGCGATCACAAGAGCTGCTGCCGACCTTCGCCGGGCTGGTATCAAGGTGAAACCAGAAATCATGATTCCGTTGGTCGCTAGTCAGCGCGAACTTCTCTACTTCCGTGGGGTTTTAGAGGAGGAGATCAAATCTTTGATGGTGGATCTCGACACTACTTTGGAGATTCCGATTGGTTCCATGTTGGAGACTCCACGCGCCGCAATTACCGCTGCGAAGCTGGCAGATTATTCAGACTTCTTCTCATTTGGAACCAATGATTTAACGCAATTAACATGGGCATTTAGCCGTGATGATGTTGAACATAGTTTCCTGCCTCGATACTTGGATTTAGAACTTCTTCCATTTAGCCCATTTGAATCACTCGACCAAGATGGCGTAGGACTTCTTCTGCGAATCGCCTACGACGAGGTTAAATCAGTAAAACCACATCTGAAGCTTGGCGTCTGTGGCGAACATGGAGGTGACCCGGCAAGTATTCACTTCTTCCACCAACTCGGCTTGGATTATGTCTCGTGCTCCCCATACCGAGTTCCTATTGCCAGATTAGAAGCTGGAAGAGCGGCAGTGCTTAATAGAAAGTTGATGACCCACGATGAGAAGGCAACCGCATGAAGCATGATGAGTTAACAACCCTTAAAGGTGGAGCGGTCGTTTCACAATTAGGTCTAGGAACTGCTCAACTCGGCGGTCTTTACTCATCTGTCTCCGATGATGAGGGACAAGAGTTAATTGACTTCGCAATCACCGCTGGAATTCAATACTTTGATACCGCTCCTCATTATGGAAAGGGTGTATCTGAAAAACGCCTGGGGAGGTATCTATCGAAATATCCCCGCGGAAGTTGGGTTCTCTCATCAAAGGTCGGACGACTCTTAGTTCCATCTGACAAAGAGCAAGACAGTTTCTTTTTGGATGCTGATAACTCAGTTGAAAGATTAAATGACTACTCTGAATCTGGCATTCGTCGCTCTTTTGAAGAGAGTTTAGAGCGAATGAATCTGGAATCAATTGACATTATCTATATCCACGATCCCGATGACTACCCCGATGATGCGATTAATTTTGCATATCCTGCACTGGCAAAATTGCGCGCTGAAGGTCTTGTTAAGTCCATCGGAATAGGAATGAACTACAACGAGATTCCAACCAGAATGATTAACGAATGCGATATTGATGTCGTTATGAATGCTGGACGATATTCCTTGCTTGATCAGAGCGCTGCAGATGAACTATTCCCAGCGGCTCTCAAAAAAGGTGTCTCAATCGTTTCTGTAGGTGTTTTCAATTCTGGAGTCTTGGCTAACCCAACTCCCGATTCTCACTACTTTTATGAACCAGCGCCAGCACATATTGTGGCTCGGGCGCTGGAGTTCCAAAGCGCACTGGCGGAGTTTGATGTAACCCTTCAGCAAGCCGCGATTCAATTCCCATTACGTCATGAGGCCGTGAAGTGTGTAGTCGTGGGATGTAGAAGTGCGAAATCACTCGCGGAAAACATTGCCAACTTTGATAGAGAAGTTCCTGCTGATGCGTGGGATGTTGTTGATTCGCTAATTGCCAAACATAGAAGAGAGGATTCTTAACATGCCTTTACATCCCCAATGCGCCGCGTTCCTCGCTGAGGCTGCGAAGGCTAACCTCCCTGAAATTGCAGTTATGGGCGCCACTCAAGCCAGGGCTACGGGGCACACTCCACGCAACTTCTCAGGTCCACTTCGAGATGATGTTGCGATCACTACTCGTTACATCACAACACCAACCGCAGATGTCGTGGCAAATATTTATCAACCCCCAGGAACTGGACCATTCAATGCCATGGTTTATTACCATGGCGGAGGTTGGGTTCTTAACTACATCAATAAATATGATGCTCAGCTTCAAGATATGGCAGTTCTCACCAATTCCGTAATTATTGCGATTAATTATCAGAAAGCACCGGAACATAAGTATCCAACGCCATTTGATGATTGCTATGAAGCTTTTCTCTGGATGCATGATCATGCCGCTGAGTTCAATGTGAATCCCGCAAAGATAGGAATCGGTGGAGACAGCGCTGGTGGCAATCTTGCCTCAGGGGTTGCTCACAAAATTCGTGATGTTGGAACCCATCCACTTGCCTACCAGATGCTCATCTACCCATGCAATGGACTTAACTTCGAGACCGCCTCATACCTTGCGAATGCAGATGATTATGGCCTCACTCGAAATTCAATGAAGTGGTTATGGGAGCAATATTTAAATGGCCCAGAGGATTTTGATAATCCATATGCGGTTCCGCTCAGCGCCACCAATTTCAGCGGCCTGGCACCGGCCGTTCTCATCACTGCCGAATACGATGTTTTGCATGATGACGGCGTGGAGTATGCAGAAAAGTTACGTGCTGGTGGAGTGCCAGTTACATATAAGAATTACCCTGGAATGATTCATGGTTTCTTCAATTATGGAAGTGCGATAGATGAAGGCATCGTTGCCAGAAAATTCCTAGCCGAATCAATCAATACCATCTTGCAGGCTTAGTATGCCTAACTCTCTAAGAGGAATGACGTGGGATCA
>CAIZHC010000254.1 GCA_903932705.1 uncultured Actinomycetes bacterium
CGTGACTTCGTTGCCAACATTTCACATGAACTTAAGACTCCTATCGGTGCTCTCTCAATTCTTTCTGAGGCAGTTCTCGGCGCAGCTGATGATCCTGAAGCTATCGTGCGCTTTGCAACACGGATGCAAGCCGAGTCGAAGCGCTTAAGTGATTTAGTACAAGAAATCATTAACCTCTCCAGGTTGCAAGATGATGATCCACTCAAGAACGCTAAAGTCTTTGATCTCAATGAAGTTGTTCTCAACGCCATTGATCAATCCGAACTAAACGCTAACGCTCGCAACATCGAACTGATTTACGCCGAGCAAGAGCCAGTCTGGATTAAGGGCGATCAAGGTCAAGTGACAATGGCCGTCTCGAATCTTATTGAGAATGCTATTAACTACAGTCCCGAGGGAACGCGTGTAGCTATTGCTCTGCGAGTGAGCGATGGTTTAGCGGAGATTTCAGTAACGGATCAGGGAATTGGAATTCCTGAAAAAGATTTAGAGCGCATCTTTGAACGTTTCTATCGTGTTGATCCAGCTCGCTCGCGCGCAACAGGTGGAACCGGGCTTGGACTTTCCATTGTGAAGCACGTTGCCACAAATCATGGCGGCGATGTTTCAGTCTGGAGCGTTGAGGATGCCGGTAGTACTTTCACAATTCGTTTTCCCATCACATCTCACCTAACAGCCGTGGAGGCCGAGTAATGACAAAGATCCTCGTAGTAGAAGACGAAGCATCATTCTCCGATGCGCTCGCCTATCTCTTAGGACGCGAAGGATTCGATGTTTCAGTTGCTGACACTGGAACTGGCGCTATTGAAGAGTTTGATCGTCACGGCGCAGACCTAATCTTGCTTGATCTCATGCTCCCAGGTCTTCCTGGAACTGAGGTCTGTCGTCAGATCCGCACCCGCTCTAATGTGCCTGTCATCATGCTTACCGCAAAGGACACCGAGGTCGATAAGGTCGTTGGACTCGAACTCGGCGCTGATGATTATGTAACAAAGCCTTACTCAACTCGCGAACTCGTGGCGCGTATTCGCGCTGTACTTCGTCGACGTGGTGATGAAGATATTTCAACTGATGGTTTGCTGGCCGCCGGTCCTGTCCGCATCGACGTTGAACGCCACTTAGTAACTGTTAACGGAACTCCCCAAGCACTTCCGCTTAAAGAGTTCGAACTTCTTGAGTTCTTGGTTCGTAACAGTGGTCGCGTTCTGACCCGTTCCCAATTGATCGATCGCGTATGGGGTTCAGATTACTTTGGAGATACCAAGACCCTTGATGTACATATCAAGCGCTTGCGTGCAAAGATCGAATCAGATCCAGGCAACCCAGTATTTATTCAGACCGTTCGCGGCCTGGGCTATAAATTCGAGGGCTAATTACTTACTAGCAGCGGGTGTTGGAGTCTGTGCAGGCTTGCCACCAACTCCGGTGAAGTAATCAGACTTGGCGCGAACGAGTGTGCTCAAGGTGACTGATGGTGAGTTCGAGAAGCTAACGACCACCTCCACACGATCTCCAGGCTTTGCATTCAGGCCAGCGACATAACCGGTTGCATCAGCTGAATCACCAGCGAAGATCAATGGAGTGTTCTGCGGGAGATCAAATGATCCGGAGGCAGAGGAGATAGTTGCATCGATTCCTGCGACCTTAATTCCGGTTAGGGAATTTGAAGTTCTCTCCTCATTGATAAATGTTCCAACGAGAGCAGCGCTTCCATCAGGCTGCGCAACAAGAAGTAAGTCGCGGATGTAGATAGAACCGCTTTGGCCCTCAACACCATCTGTTACCTGCTTGATATTGCGGGTAGGAGCCTGGGCTCCGGTGGCGCCACATCCTGTAAGGGCGAGGACGCTAACGAGGACGGTTGCAAGGCCGGCGGTCTTCTTGATCATGGCAGGAGAATACAGGGGTTAAATGGCCATTTTTGTGTGACCCAAGTCGCTGGTACAATTGGCGTCTATTCCCAAGGAGCCAAATTAATGTCATTTAAGGTCGGCGAAACCGTTGTTTATCCCCATCACGGAGCGGCTCTCATTGAAGCAATTGAGACCCGGACCATTAAAGGCGAAGAGAAGATCTACCTGGTTTTGAAAGTTGCCCAGGGTGACCTGACCGTTCGTGTTCCAGCAGAAAATGTAGACCTTGTAGGCGTCCGAGATGTAGTTGATTCAGCCGGTTTAGACCGCGTTTTCAATGTTCTCCGCCAGCCATACACCGAGGAGCCAACAAACTGGTCTCGTCGCTATAAGGCAAATGTCGAGAAGTTAGCCTCAGGAGATGTCATTAAGGTAGCTGAAGTCGTTCGCGACCTCTATCGCCGTGACCTCGATCGTGGCCTCTCTGCAGGTGAGAAGCGCATGCTCGCTAAGGCGAAGCAGATTTTGATCTCTGAACTCGCGCTCGCTGAGCGAACCGATGAAGAGAAGGCCGGCGTTATCCTCGATGAGGTTCTAGCTTCCTAAAGCTAGCCACGTGACTGATTTAGTTGCCGTCATCATTCCTGCTGGCGGCAGTGGTGAACGCCTCGGGGCGAAAATTCCCAAGGCGCTCGTCCAATTAGCAGGTAAGACACTTATTGAACATGCGGTTGCCAATATGGCACCGATTGCAAATCAAATCATCGTTGCAGCTCCCGCGGGATTTGAAAAACAATTTCAAGATCTCGTTGGCAGTGAAGTCACTGTTGTAACTGGTGGGCTCACCAGAACTCTGAGTGTGAAAAAAGCGCTCGCACTGGTCGAGAAAGAGAATGAGTACATCCTGGTTCATGATGCTGCCAGGTCTCTTGCGAGTTCCGATCTAGCAATGAGAGTTATTGATTCACTTCGCGCCGGAGAAAAAGCGGTCATCCCGGGTATGCCGGTAAGCGACACTATCAAACGTGTTGATGGCGATAACTATGTAACAAAGACTCCTACGAGATCTAAATTGCGCTCCATTCAAACCCCGCAAGGGTTCACACGCAAGTTATTGATCAAAGCGCATACCTCTCCGGATGATGCAACCGATGATGCTGGACTTGTTGAAGAGCGCGGCGTTGATGTCAAAGTGATTCTTGGCGAAGAGCGCGCAATGAAAATCACAACGATGAACGATTTAGCCATTGCACATAACTGGTTAATTCCTGGCGCGGATAAACAAATTCGTGTCGGTATCGGAACTGACGCTCATGCCTTCTCGCAAGATACGACGCGTGCACTCTGGCTCGCCGGTTTATATTGGAGAGATGAAGTTGGCGTAGATGGCCACTCCGATGGAGATGTTGCAGCTCA
>CAIZHC010000255.1 GCA_903932705.1 uncultured Actinomycetes bacterium
AACTCGAAAGAGTTAAAACCCTAGTCAAAATTGCACTCACTATCGCAGACATTAATCCAGCGACATGAAGCGAAGGAATGCCGTTGTCGTGAAGTTCTACAAGGGATGGTTTAAGAAGTTGAGAAGCGCTGGCTAGTTCGTCGATACTTTGGGCAGATTCAATCGCAGCTCGAATAAGTAATGGATTGCGAAGCTGAATGGAAGAAAGATCCATCGCGCGAACAACACCGATTGGTTTCTCGTACTCATCCACCACAACAAGATGATGGACACCGCGCTCAACCATCTGCAGGAATGCAGATGCCAGAGAAACTTTATTTGAGACAGTAATTAAGGGGAAACTCATCATCGCACCAACTGGTGCATCTAACGCGAATTCTCCCCGACCCACCTTGCTTCTAAAATCGCGATCCGTCACCAGTCCAATTCCCATCGGGGAATCCACGAGCGCAAAAGATTGTTCAGCGCCGGTCATCTTCTCTGCTACTTCGCGAATACTTTGCGTTGCCTTCACCCAGAGAATTTCTCTCATATAGCGAGTTACATTTGATTGCGCATCTGACATTAGAGCGCTTGCTGTAAGACGGTGTCGAGTAATAAGAGTTCCAAAATGACCGAATTTCAGGGAGGTGGGATCTGAAATAAAGCGACGCGGATCGGGCATTCTGTAGCACAAGGTGTCTTCTGAAGTTCGAACTGAATATTGAGGAGGTAGTCCGGTGAGAACCGAAATGTGTCCAAAGGCATCACCTGAGTGGAGTTCATCTACCACGCTGCCTTTATCAAGCACCTCGACTTTGCCGGTTCTCACAATGTAGAGATGTTCTAACGGTTCTGAACCTGCGGAGACCACGACTGTGCCTTGCGTAAAGTATTCAACTTCGATCTGCGCCGATATCTCTTCTAGGTCAGAATTAGAGAGTGCATTAAATGGAGGTTGTTTGGCAAGGAAATCTACAAACTCTTGCATTTTCGCCCACTCCTATCAAAGATCAGACCTCTCTTAGTGAAGCACTTTTTCTAGAACCGCTCAAGAAGCCTTGCAGTGGAACTTCAATGAGATAGAAGCTAATCAAGGCTAGGCAGAGAACAATTCCGAAAATCTCCGCGACATGATCATGGGGGTTGAGATTCTTCTTGTAGTACAGGAAGATCACTGGCATATGCCAGATATAAATGGAGTACGAAAGCACTCCTAGGGTGCGAAGGGGCTTTGTAGAGAGAACGCCTCGAACGCCTCGAGATAGATACGAAACAGCAGATACTTCTGAATCTAAGAGAAGTATTAGGAGAACTGTCGAGAGAGCGGCAAGTCCCGGGAATTGGTAACCCACACACGCGGCAACGAGACCGATAAAAATAAGTAGAAATAGAGCCCTGAACCTCTTTACAAAATCACGTGAGGTTTTGTAGTTAAGTGAAACAACGCAACCGACCAAGATCATCGTAGGGCGAAATAAGGCGAGATTCAGAACTCCATCTTGATTCCACGAATAATCAGGATAGTTCTTCCACAAAATATAACTCCATACTCCTGCAATCACCACAAGGAGAAATACTGTGAGTACCTTCTTATTAAAGAACTTAAAGAAAAGGATAAGAGTAATTGGGAAGATGAGATAGAACTGCTCTTCTGCACTTAGGCTCCAGAAGGGACCAAAGAGATCTCCCCAATGTAAGAAATTCTTATAGTAAAAGAGCGAGGCGACAATTGGCTTGGTATCTCGCGCGGAATTGAAACCAATGACGAGAGTCGCTACGAGCACACTTATTGCCATGATCGGATAGAGCCGAGCAATGCGTCGACGATAGAAACCGAGTAGGGATCCGCCTTTTGCGACGGTTGCCAGAAGCACTTGAGTAATCAGATAGCCGGAGAGTGTGAAGAAGATATCTACACCGAGAAATCCTCGACCATGAAGGTAGCCCACATGGTGCAGAAGCACGACCACAATCGAAAGAGCTCTGATTCCATCTAGCTCCGGGCGATAGGAGATATTTTTTCCGCGGATCTCTTTAGAAATTCCAAACATGACACACGCTCTCCACTAGGACCTGGCAGGTGCCTAAGCGTATTCATGGCTCCCAGTAGATATGCAGACTATTGCGAAAAACTATTTACTTAACTTATTAGTTAAGTGTATTTTTCAATCCCAACCCGAAAGGATCACAAATGGCGCAACTACTAATTTCGCAGGTTATTGAGGCACCAGCCGAGGCCGTCTGGCCCTGGATTGCCGACATCACAAAGCATGGTGACTGGTCCCCTAAGCCATATACCGTGAAACTCACCTCGGGCAGTGCTGGCGAGGTCGGAAGTAAATATAGCTCTGTGGGTTTTGTCCCTCCCTCAGATAAAAATCATAAGAATGAGGTCGAGATTATCGAGGTCGTTCCCCATTCAAAGTTCGTATTCCGCGCACACGACGAAAATGGCTACTTCGTAAACACTTTTACTCTTCGTCAATCGGGAAATTCAACTGAGGTGACCTTCCAACACGACTTCCCGAAGATGAAGGGGATGGGCCGGATCTTGCTTCCTCTTCTTCTGCCGAGCGTTGGAAAGCGCGATGGCATGGTTCGCCTTGGGCTATTGAAGGCGAAGGCTGAAGGCAAATAGAACCAAGGGTTTTCGCGGCGCAAAGCAGGTCAGATACCATTAGGCATAGATAATTTGCCTAAGGAGTTTGAAGATGAAGAGAGCGCAGAAAGTAGCTCTTCTGGCCTGCTTGATTGCGCTAGTCGGAGTCGCCGCTGCAAGTGCGCACGTGGAATTTAGCCCAGATTCCGTGAAAGCCAATAAGAATCAGATCGTGAATTTGAGCGTGCCACACGATTGCACCGCGGCCACCCAAACGACTGAAGTTAAATTTCAACTCCCGACAAGTATCAACACCTCAACTTTTGCGCCGGTAGGCGTTTACCAGCATGGAAAATTATTGAAGAGCTGGCAGGAAAAGATTGTTAAATCAGGTGGCCGTTCATACCTCAGCGTCTTTGGTCCAGCAATCACAACCGGACCCGATGGCGGCAAGAACTCCGCAGATATCAAATTCAAAATAACTCCAACAGGCGCTAAAGGTTCGCAGCTCAAGTTTCCTGCTCTCCAAAGCTGTACGAAGGGATTGAGCGTAAGTTGGATTCAGCCGCGTCCCGCCGATGGTTCAGATCCCGCAGAGTCAGCAACTCCAGTCCCCGTACTTAACCTCAACTAACTGACCCGAAATCCATGAGACGACTTGCTGTCCCTTCTTCTAAAAACAGTAGGGTCATCTTTTTTCTCGTTTCAATCTTCTCTCTTCTCCTCGTAAGCCCTGCACCTGCACACGCGCATGCCCAGTTGATCAACACCTATCCCCTGGCTAATTCAGTCTTAACCAAAGCTCCAGCCGACATCACCCTGACCTGGGGTGAAAAAATCCAGACCAATTCAGATGAGGTTCTGCTAGCCGACTCAACTGGAGCAAAAGTCGTAACTTCATACTCGATGAAACTCGATGCAACTACTAATCAGAGCACAGTCACACTAACCCCGAGCAAGGTTCTCCCTGCAGGCTCTTATATTGTTTCCTGGAGAGCGGTAAGTCGGGACGGTCACCTCGTCGGTGGCGCTTATTCATTCGGAGTAAATCAGAAACCTTCGAAAACAACTCAATCTTCTCTTATCTCATACCCGGACAAAATTCTGCAATTTCTCTTCTGGGCACTTTTGATTCTTGCATTTGGTTCAATCGTTGCCGGTTCATACTTCATCTTTGTCATCACCGCTTTTCTAGGAATTATTATTGCGGGACTTCGCATTGTGGTGCTCTCCTCAATTCTCCCAGGTTCATACCTCGACAGCGGATCATCAAAGATCTCACTCCTCGCAATCATTATCTTTGCAGTGCTTTTAATCTCAGCTATGAACTGGGTCTTAAGCCCAAACAAGACCAAGCGGGAAGAGAAAATTGGTTGGCTTGGCACTTCCCAATTGCTTCTCATCGCACTTCTCTTCAGCTCACAAGAATTCTTTGAAGGCCACGCACTTGATTTAGCCCATCCCGTTATTTTGCGTTACATCGCCGCAGGACATTTATTCTTTGCGATTACCTGGGCAGGTTCCGTCTGTGGACTATTACTTCGCCAAACGCGTACACAATTTGAACTAACCCGAAAAATCAATACCGTCAGCATCTTCTGCTTAATCCCACTGGCAACCACTCTCACTTTTTACTTAGCAAGACCGATTAATCTCTATTCAAAGTCCAACTGGGCGCTCTTCTTAGCTATCAAAATCATATTTGTAGTGCTCACCTTGGCACTTGGCGCATTCCATCACCTACGCAGCAAAAAGTTGGCTATTGAAGAAGATTTCGACTTCAAGCGCTCCCTGCGATTTGAATTGGCGACCTTCGCAGCAATTCTCATTGCGACCGTTACCTTGGTCTCATTCACTCCACCTAAAATATTGGCTGTTGAGGGAATTAATTCAATCTCTCTATCAAATTCATTAGCGCAGAGAAATTACTCAATTCCACTTACTTTTGATGATGGCCTAAAAGGGACTCTGCTAATCCCAAATCTGACATTGGGTACGCCCTCGAAAATCAGTATCAACTTGGATGGCCCAAAGATTCAGAGCGCCAAGAATATGTATATCTATTTCTCAAATGCAGCTCTAAATTTGACCGATATTCAAGTGACTTTAGTTGGGTCGAATAACCATTACACCTCAGTTGTTTTACTTCCAGCAAAAGGAAGTTGGCATCTAGATGTCCAGATTTTGCTCGATCCGTTCACGGAGGCTCAAGCAAACTTCGACACGGTAATAAAGTAGTTTTACTTCTTTACTAACGTAAATCCGAGTGGGCATTTAACGATAAATGCCTTCAGAGTTTGCTTGGTTGTCACACCTTTAACGGTCTTTACGCAGGTAAAGGTCTTTTTAATGACGCTGCCAGGCTTTACAACAATCGCTGCTTCAGTTGGTTTTGGCGTTGCGGTAACGGTGACCGTGACTGTTGGGGCGGGTTCAGCTTTGATAGCGGCAGCAGAGGCTTGTGCGTCAACGTAAAGTTGATTTGCTGCAGCGACAACTTTTGCGAAGTAGTCAGCCATTTGCTGATTACCTTGGTTAATTACAAATTGCATTTGTTGATTCACCCAAGTGACATAATTCGAGGCATCGACACTGCTTCCACCTGAACTTTGTGAGGTAGTTTGAAGCCTCGCAAGAGCAGATTGTGCCGAGGCAATCGCGGCGCTTCTGCCTTCGCTACCCGCATTCGCAATTCGACTTATTGCTGTCGAGACCGCAGTGAAATATGGAGTGAGATTTGCACTCGTAGTACTTCCAGAATATGGAGGTAAGTTGAGAGGGTAATAAACAGGGGGCATCGCCACAGAAGTTGGAATAGCCGTTGAGGTTGAAACTACAACTGGAACAGTTCCACCACTAGGAGTACCTGAAGTGGAGGTAGATCCTGGTGCGGGAGTTCCTGAAGTCGAAGTGGCAGTTGGGGTTGGAGCAACAACCACGGATGTCTGACCGATTGTTTCGCCGGCAGCAGCTGCAGCGGCAATTGCTGAAGAGAGCGAGTTAATCCAAGCGGCGGAGATCTGGGAGGCCCCACTAACTGCGGTGATTGAAGCGCTCTGAGCTACCAACGCCTCACTCGTCAGTGTCGGAATTGCATAGTTTGCGTAAGAGGCATTTGCGCCGGTTGGTTGTAGCGGGGTTGCCACGCTGGTGATCTTGTAGACACCGCTGGCGCCATCCACTGTGATTGCCACCTGGACGCTTCCGCCACGTGGGTTTGCAAATGTTGAACCGGTAAAAGTTACTGGTGTCGCGCTAGCCTGCTGGAGGTGGAGCAATTCCATGACCGAAAGGGCGCCGAGCGCTGATGCCCCGACTACCTTCTTAACTCTGGCCTTCATGGTGCTCCTCTGGGATTGCCGCTTGATGTGTGCTCACCAAGTGTGGATTGCTGAAACTATACAGAGCCACTCTGCGCAAAATGTTCAACTTGTCTAATTCCTATGAAACTCTGGGCTTAATCTCAGCCCCGGCGCGACACGAAATAGTCCAACTATCTACTTCCCATAGAACTCTAAACCTCTACTTTATCCTTACGTTCAAGTTGGAAATTCCCCTTCCATCTGAACGGAGTTATTCCTTTGCCCTCCCCAGCAAAGTTTGCCCTGCCGCGCCTTTGGCGAGTGGTTTTAACCCTCGCGCTCTCAGCAGCGGCTCTTTCGGCTACTCCCATAGCTTCGGCTCAAGAAACCTTCTCTCGTCCCATCGATGTCATCTCAATAACCTGGCCGGGAGCCGCTCCGACTCTCACTGACACTGCCTCGGTTCGCCGCGGAGTAGAGAGTTATGCAGATCCATACTGGCTCTCCCACGCAGGTATCGCCTTCTCCCATGGCATGGATTCCTCCGCCCCACTCCAAATGCCCACCTCCGCGCCATGCGATGGAGATGCGACTGTTAATTACATGCAGGATGTGGCTGCAAAGTTCTATGCCTCTCAAGGTTTGAGTTCTAGTAATCGCTATCTGGTAGTACTTATGCCAGTTCTCCCCGATAAATGTGTCTGGGCTGCAAAGAGCATCGTCGGCGATTACCGGATTCCATATGGCATCACCATTCTTCAAGATAATGCGATTCCATATGTGATCACCCACGAACTAGGTCATGCACTTGGTCTTGGCCACACCAATTACATGAGTTGTCCAACCCCCGGCGACTCAGCGTGGTCTGCCTGCCAAAATATTGAGTATGGCGGTGCTCTTGACTTGATGAGCAACATCGAAACTCTTGGACCTCTGAGCGTTTACCATCTCTGGCGCTTAGGTCAGTTAAATGAAGGTTCAATTGCATCTATTTCAAATAGTGGAAGTTACACACTCAATGGAGCAGGTTCTGGTTCAGGTCTTCGCGCTCTCTACATCCATGATGGCAGTTCGATCTATTGGGTTGAATATCGACCAGCGGGGAATGGGTATAAATCCGGCCTGGCAATTTTTAGAACAGATACGCCTACCGATGCAACTGCGACTCTTTCACCTAATACTGAATACACCGGGCTCTACACCGGTGATTCATCTGGAGATGCATGGTTATTGAACTTAGGAGATTACAAATACTCAGCGAAGCCCACTGGCTCACCAACAGGTTGGAACTTTAACTCCTACAACGGCGATATTTCTATAACGGCCGAAGAGGGGTCTGGAACCGCGAATGTAAGTGTAAGCGTCAAAGCTGGGGTAAAACTCTTGCCGCTTCCGGCAGTTCCAACAGATCTCTCGCGCTACACCTTTGCCTCCAGTGATTTTGGAACTCTCTATCAAGTAACCCCAGTTCAAGATGGTTATTCACTCGCAGATCCCACTTTGCAAATTTGCAATGCAAACTATGCGAGTGAAGCGCACCGAGTCTCGCGCACTCAAGTAACCGCCAATCCAATCTACTCCTCGAAATATCTATTCCTGTCGAGTGAAGCGGTTCAGTACGAATCTGCATATTGGGCAAACCAAGCACTCAAAGAGTTAGATGCAATGGCCGCCACGTGTTCTAAAAAAACAGCCAGTGTAAAGAAATTAAATTATGCCGCGCCTACAGGTGTCGCTTCTCGAGCACTTCTGGCGGTAAGTGTGATCAACAAGGTTCCGCAAAATTTGATCTCGACATTTCAAGTTAAGGGGAAAATCCTTGTCGGCACCTATGTGCTCTCAACCATCAGCTATAACCCATTAGATATTGCGCGGTGGCTAAAGCTCTCCGTGAAAATCGGGCAGCGTTTATAGAGCCGAGTGCGCCGCTACGACTAAAGCAATAGCTTGGCCCACCAACATAAAGGGCCCAAAAGGAATCGCAGTCTTTCTACCTGCTTTACCGGCGAGCATCAGTCCAATGCCAATGACTGATCCGAGTATGTAAGCCGCAAAACAACTTACAAGAGTTATGCGCACTCCAAAGAAACCCGACACAAGACCTATTCCAGCAGATAGTTTCACATCTCCCATTCCCATTCCACCGCGCGAAATTATTAGCAGGGCAAGGTAAAAGGCGGGTAGGGCGAGAGATCCAATAAGACTTGGTATTAAACGATCAAAGTGCTTTTCAACAAAGGCATCAGCAACAATAACTACGGCGCTCAATCCAAATAGCGGAGCCGTTAAGCGGTCTGGTAATCGATGCAACGTTAAATCGATCACCGCTAGAGGTACTCCAATAGTGATCAAGATTAACCAGAGAGCTAGTGAAGTCCAGGTATGAAACATCAGCACACCTGCGAGAAAAAGCCCAGATGTAATTAGTTCCAGAGCCGGATAAATCGCGGAGATCGGAGCTTGGCAGTTCGAGCACTTTCCGCGGAGTAACAAGTAACTAAGAACCGGAATATTTTCACTGGATTTAATTTGCTCGCCACACGAGGTGCACTCTGAACGAGTCCACAAACTCTTCCGTGATGGAACACGGGCAACTAAGACCGAACTAAATGAACCGAAAGTCAATCCAAGTAATAAGGCAAAAAATGAGAGGACCGGTGTCGACGCAGCGCCGAACACCGATCCTGTCATGAAGTTTTCTTACAGACCCGCGACGGTACAACCTTGGATGGAGGTTGTAGAGAGCGGTGACTTCGCCAAGATTGAGGCTGCCGCTGCTGGAGTTCCAAGTCCAATGCCGTAGGTACCTGCAACGTTGAAGTTAGGTCCGACCGCGTAGATGTACTTGAAGCCACCTGATGCAGAAGCATCTGGATACTTAACATAGTAAACAGCTACATCATCGGGAATCTTGGAGATATAACCTGGGACAAGCGGAGAAAGTTCTCCATAGAGTTGACCAGTATTTGTGTCCAAAGTATTTGGTGCTGATCGATAGACAGATGCAGCCATATTTGAGCTAGAGCCACGGAAACTATTAGCCGCACCAGCAATCAAAGTGATAGATGAATCAAATCCAGCCGCAGGAGCTGGGAGATCTCCGTTGTGCAAGACATAGTTGTTAACAGCGTTATACATATTCGCGGCATCTTCCGAACATGCTTTGGTGCGTGCATCTTGAGATGAACCGGAGAGCGCCACTACAACAATGGCCGCCAAAATACCCAGGATCAGGATCACGACAAGCAGTTCGATCAAGGTGAAGCCATCTTCACCGCTCTCACGCTTTGCGCGCAGATCTACTAGTAACTTTCTCATTTCTCTCCTTATATCTTTCTTCGCTACTACAGCTGGGAACAAGCTGCGGGAGCAGTTGTTCCAATTCTCTTACCGTTTGGATCAAAAACATAGATGTCGAAGGGGTCTCCCGGCTTGGTTACCGCATTCACATAAGCTCCGACAGGTGCTTGGCTTGGTGCAATAGTTGTTTGCGATGTCACCGTGAAGGATACAGTTCCAATTCTTGTGTCAGGGTTTGGTGTGAATGAAGAAACCTGCCAGGTGCCATCGATATTCGCTGGATCTACGCCTGCTACAACAATTTTTTCACCCGTAACTATCTGCGGCACATAGCCATATAGGAAGGTTAAAGTCGCAGAATTACCTGCCAAAGCGAAGCTGGTGACGGCGAAACTGCCGAGTTGTACCGAGAAATTCTTAGCGTAAGAATCCAGAGTGGATTCACTCACGTAGTTAGGTTCGAGTGCTAGCACCGAACCCGGCATATACCCGCCGTGATCAGTTTGATAACTGGCCACACCTAGGTCGACAGTCTGAAATGCCGCTTTGCAAGAATCCTGAATTGAATTGCTTCGGGCTTGATTCAAGCCAACATAGGCAATTCCGGAGAGAATACCGATTACAGTTAAAACTACGAGTAGTTCAACGATCGTAAATCCTTCATCGTGACGAGCTTTAAGAATCTTCATTTACTTCCTCGATTGCGATACATGTTGTGATCCGTTAGAAGTATTTTCTGTCACGACGAAATCTCTCTCGATTACTTTGCCATTCTGTGACTTAAAGAAAACCCTATTGACTTGAATCTTTTGTGGATCAGTACTGAGAACAACTTGGCAGGTTACCGTTGTTTTATCAACGCGTTCTGGCAAACCACAATTGGGGGCAGCTTGCGCCATTTGTACGGCATAATTTTCAGAAGCAGCTTCCGTATAGACCTTGAGAACGTCAGCTGTCGCAGATGAAGTGTTATTTGCCGAGATCAATTGATCGACACCCCGACCTTGAGAGTCAGCGGATAGCTGCGTGACCATCATGACGGAGCCCAGGACAGATCCAACCCCGAGAACAAATATCAGGACGAGGCCGAGGGCATATCCCGAGTCAGATTTCAGAATCTTCTTCATCCAATATTCCTCGCAGCCACGATGGTTTGAATGGTCGAGATGGATTGAGTGGAATTAACAGTCGCTGGAATTGTGAAGATGATTCCAGGATTGTCGGTTATGGAAGTTAAAAGAAGATCTTTAGTGCATTGCGCGGTGGTGAGAGCGCCCCCAGTTGGGAATGTTGCGCACATAACCGATTTATCCCACACTGCATCTGTTGAGGTAGGTAGGTTCTTTCGAACCATTTGTGCAGGTCCGGTTGGATTTCCAAGTGAAGGACAATCCACTCGCCATAAGGCGCCGATACCTGAAACTGTACGTACTTCATACCCCACGAGGCTGTTATCGGGGTACTGCATTGTTAGGAGAGCTCGAACAGAATCTATTCCTGAAACTGGGGCATTTACTGTTGAACATTCTTCAGGTGATGGGGCAGTGCCTGGCTTTGCAGGCACAAGGAAGCCGTTAGCGTTCTCCATATCGCTAGTAATCATGCGATTGGCATTTCCAGAATCAATTGATTTCACGGCAACAGCCTGGGTGTAATTTGCTGAAGCAAAAGAGGCTAATGCCAACTGTGTGCAACCAAGTGCAAGCAAGCCAGTTAAGCCAACAGAAACAAGCACCTCAGCAAGGCTTAAGCCCTTATCCTCTCGAAGCTTAATAAGTTCTTGGATGCGCGAAATCATGGCATCGCCTTAGTTATGACCTTGTGCAGTGGTGAGCCAGAAACTACGGTGCTTACAAGTACTTGCTGAACATTTGCCACAGAAGACAGACTCACGGAGCCACCAGTAGAGGTTCCAAGAGCGGAGCTTGGGATGGAGAAGGTTGTCAGTGTTGAATCAGAAACAGGAAGCATGGTGCCATCAAACTCTGGGTTTGAACTTCCCCAAATTGTTACCGCCGAACCGATATTTACCTGCGGGCCGCTGAATGTATAAACCGCGTTGGTACCATCACTTGTCACTGATGAAATATGAGATGACTGGGTGCTCTCGCACGGAACCCATGCAACTCCGTTATTTAAAGTAACCATGACTAACGCGCTAGTGAGCGGAAGACTCTTGATGGTCTTGTTTGATCCATCATCGGCAGTAAATGTGTAAATATTTGTGACTGGCTGAGTTGTAGAACCCGAGATTGTTCCAGTGCTGGGATTAAGAGTGATTCCAACAGGTAGCGCCGGAGCAACGCTCCAAGTGACTGGGGATGATGCACGCTGAACATTCAACTGCGCTAAGTATGGGTAGGTCTTGAAGTCTGTACTGACCATTATGGGAGCTAGTTCCTCAGTGGTTATTGCAAAACCAATTGGAGCAGTCGAAGAGTTTGACGCTGGAATTGCGACCGAATAAGGCTCAGGGTTACTTGCATCGCAAGCCGTAAAAGGCTGCAAATTAATTGATTCAGCTAGGGAATTTAAATTTTGCACTGTTTGGCCAACAAGGGACATCTTGTTTGCAAATGGTTTTGCCACCGCAATTGATGAGACCATGAGAACGCCGATGATGCCCATGATGACGGTAGAAATGACTACCTCCAACAGGCTATCTCCGCGCTCATTATTAAACATTTTTAGCCTCGTACCCCGCTATAAATTCCATACATAGCTGAGACAAGTGCGACAGCCACAAAGCCAACTCCGCCACCAATGACGATGAGAGTTGCTGGCTCGAGCAGCGCTGTGAAATTCTTTAAACGATGATCGAGTTCATCCGAGTAGAAGGATGCAGCTTGACTCAACTGAGAGCCGAGCTGGCCGGATTCTTCACCGATACGAAAAATCTGAATAGCAGCTGTAGGGAAGATATTGGCACGCTCAAGTGGGAGGGCCAAGCCTTCACCTTGGAGGACGCGCTTACGTGCTTCCATGATTGCATCTTCAAATACCCGGTTTCCAGTGCTGCTTCCGGCTAATTCAAGTGCCTCTGGAAGGTGAACTTGGGTGCGTACCAGGGTTGAGAGCACGCGACAGAAACGCTCAAGGGCCACAAGTTCGATAAGAGAACCCGCGATTGGCATCTTGAGCATAAGGCGGTCTAGTTGCAGACGACCATTTGGGGTACGACGCATAACAACAAGTCCAATTGCACTTGCCGCCGCCAACAGAACCATTACCCACCACCAGTTTTGAACAAAATGGGTAATAGAGAGGAGGGCGCGCGTTGTGATTGGCAACTTTACGTTGAGCGAGTCAAAGAAAACTTGGAAGCGAGGAAGAACAAATACAGAGAGCACAATCACTGCGAGAAATGTGAGCGCAATCAAAACCGCTGGATAAATCATCGCTGATCGCACTGCACGCTTGCTACGAAGGTCACGCTCTAGGTATGCATTGAGAGTAGTAAGGGCCTCTGTGAGATTTCCACTTCGTTCTGCCGAGCAGAGAATTGCACTGTAATAGCGTGGGAAAACATTTGGATATTGCTTTACAGAGTCGCTGAGCTGCGCGCCACCTTCAACATCGAGGAGGATTTCCTCGAGGATCTCGGCCATCCGCTTGTTATCTGTGGTTTCTGCAAGAATCGAAATTCCTTTAGCAACAGGAATTCCAGCTTCAGAGAATGAGGCGAGTTGGCGAGTAACCTGAAGTAGAACTTCAAGTGAAACAGTGCGACCAAATTCTATGTCATACCAATGCTTGTGATTCGAGATTGCAATATTCGAAATACCGTCGCGCTCAAGCATATAACGAGCCTCAACTCGCGACATTGCAGACAAGGTGCCATGGGTCGGCTTGCCTTGAACATCGACGCCCTTATAGCTGTACTCGCTCAGAGCAGAGGCTGCTACCGCATCTTTTTGACGCATGAATTTGAATGAATCTCTGTGATTAAGCAATGTCATGAGCGACCGCCAGAGTTAGGGCCTCATCGAGAGTTGTTACTCCCTCAGAAGCGAGTCTTAGTGCTTCAAATTCCATAGAAGTCATTCCGGCTTCCATAGCGTGTTTTCTGAAAAGAGTTGGCTGGGGGCGAGTAACCATGAACTCGCTTAAAAATTCATTTGATTCAAGAATCTGGAATGCTGCTACGCGCTCTCTATATCCGGTATGGCGGCAAACAGGACATCCGCGACCCTTACGCAGCTGATCGCTAGCAAGGTTATTAATTTCAAGAATCTTCTTCTCAGCTGATGTAGCCACGTAACTCTCAGCACAAGCTTCGCAGTTGCGACGGATGAGGCGTTGGGAGATAGCGCCACGGAAGGCAGAGGCGAGCAGGTGCGCTTCAATATCCATCTGAAGCAGGCGATAAATAGCACCGACAGCATCTGTCGCGTGGATTGTGCTGAAAACGAGGTGACCAGTAAGCGCTGCCTGCACAGAGATTCGAGCTGTCTCAACATCACGGGTTTCACCGACCATGATGATGTCTGGATCTTGACGGATTACAGCGCGGAGTTGAACTGCGAAACCAGCGTCATTTGCTTCGTGGACGGGAATCTGTGTGATTCCTGGAACGACATATTCAACAGGATCCTCAATTGTGACAACGTTCTTGTGCTCGACCGCAACAATTTTTAGAGCTGAATGCAAGGTGGTGGACTTACCGCTACCCGTTGGGCCAGCGACCAGGATTAAGCCATTGTTCGCAGAGAACATACGCTCGAACACCACGAGCTGGCTAGCGCTCATGCCAAGTTCGGAAAGTTCTACGGTAGGACGAGATGAGTCAAGCAGGCGCATGACAATCTTCTCGCCATTGATTGTTGCAACCGAGGCAACGCGTACGTCGATCTGACGTCCTTGGAAACTAGTTGTGAATTGTCCATCTTGTGGGCGGCGACGCTCCACTATATTCATCTTTGAGAGGACCTTTACCCGGCTCACAATTGCAGGAGCGATGCGTGGTGGGTACTCGCCGTAATTAGTCATACGGCCATCAATGCGAGTCCTTACCAAGAACTTATCTTGGTAAGGCTCTAGGTGAATATCACTGGCACGATCAACAATCGCTTGATCAATTATCTGTTGCACCAAATCAGAGATCGGCGCATCGTCAAGTGAATCAGCGAGTGTTGAGAGGTCCAGTAGTTGAGACATTAGCCGACCAGAATTTCCGCACGACGGTTATCAGAGCGACCGGATGAAGTGGTGTTTGGCTTTACAGGAACCTTCGCGGAGAATCCCTTTACCTTAATTGTTACGCCTTTGAGTCGGGCTGCAATGTAAGCCTTCACCGCATTTGCGCGCGCAGTTGAGAGAACCTCGTTATTTGTGCCTGTAGAAGCATCAGCGTGGCCATTAACTTCGATGTTCTTGGCACCGATGCGCTTAACATCTGCAATCACTGTATCGAGGCCCGCTTTTTCAGATGGACTCAAGACCGCAGAACCAACTTCGAAGTGAACCAAACCAGCTGGGACAACCTTAGGCTGTGAGTAACCAGGAAGAACCTTGGTTGAATAGGTGGTCTGGTGACCAACGGCCTCAATCAGAAGATTCTTCTTGAAATCTGCGATTGAAGTAAT
>CAIZHC010000256.1 GCA_903932705.1 uncultured Actinomycetes bacterium
GGCAGTGATTGCTACCCAGAGTGTTGAACTACGTGCTGGGGCTCGCCTCCTCGTTAAAGATGTAACCGTTCGAATCAACCACGGCGATCGCATCGGATTTGTTGGACGAAACGGCGCAGGTAAATCCACACTCGCCAAAGTTTTAGCTGGTGAGGGTCTGCCAGCAGGTGGGCAAGTTCTTCGCACCGGAACAATCGGCTATCTCCCCCAGGACCCGCGAACAGGTGATCAAGAAGAGAGCGTTATCAATCGCATCCTCTCTGCTCGCGGTTTAGATCTCATTGTGACTCGTATGCGCAAAGCCGAAGAGGCAATGGCAACTGCATCGATGGATGAGCTTGAAGCGGCCATGGAGCGCTACAGCCGAGTCGATCAAGAGTTCAGCGTTGCTGGTGGATATGGTGCTTCGGCCGAGGCTGAATCAATCGCCATGAACCTCGGACTCCCTGAGCGCATCTTTAATGATTCTCTTCTCGGCCTATCAGGCGGTCAGCGTCGTCGCGTCGAACTCGCACGCTTACTCTTTGGAGGATCTGAAACCTTGATCCTCGATGAGCCAACTAACCACTTGGATGCCGAGTCAATTAACTGGCTCCGCGAATACCTCGGTAAATACTCCGGTGGACTGGTCATCATCTCGCACGATGTGAATCTGATTGAGACTGTCGTGAACAAAGTTTTCTACATTGATGGAAATCGAAATGTCATCGATGTCTACAACATGGGTTGGAAGAAGTACCTCCAGCAACGTGAAGATGACGAACACCGTCGCAAGAAGGAACGTGCCAACGCCGAGAAGAAGGCTGCCATCCTTGCCAAGCAAGGTGAGAAGATGCGCGCCAAAGCCTCAAAGGCTGTTGCGGCTCAAGGTATGTTGCGTCGCGCCGATGCACTCTTGGCTGGGCTAGAAGATGTGCGTAAATCAGATAAGGTCGCAAAGCTTCGCTTCCCTACCCCTGCGCCATGTGGCAAGACGCCGCTTATGGCTCACGGACTTTCAAAGTCGTATGGCTCTCTCGAAATTTTCACCGATGTGGATCTTGCAATCGATAAAGGTTCGCGCGTCGTAATCTTGGGACTCAACGGTGCCGGAAAGACAACACTTCTTAAAATGCTCGCTGGAGTTACCGAATCAGATACTGGCGCTATCGAGCCCGGTCATGGTCTAAAAATTGGTTACTACGCGCAGGAGCACGAAATGCTCGACTTCGAGCGTTCTGTTCTGGAGAACATGATCTCTTCTGGTGAAGGTGTCGGTGAACCTCAAGCCCGCCAAGTTTTGGGTTCATTCCTCTTTAGCGGTGATGATGTGCAGAAGCCCGTAAAGGTATTAAGTGGTGGTGAGCGAACCAGACTTGCTCTCGCAACCCTCGTGGTTGGCGCTGCGAATTTATTGTTGCTCGATGAGCCCACAAATAACTTGGATCCTGCATCTCGCGACGAAATTCTTGCGGCGCTGGCGGAATATCAAGGCGCAGTTGTAATGGTCACGCACGATGTTGGTGCGGTCGTTGCTCTTAAACCTGAGCGTGTCTTGCTACTACCCGACGGAGATGAGGATCTCTGGAACGATGAGTACTTCGATCTCATCTCCCTCGAATAATAATTACTTACGCGCGAAGAGCTTCTGCAATCTGACGGAAGTCTTCTACCAAGATATCAATCTCATTCTGCTCGTGAGCCAAGCTGATTAACCACTGCTCATCAAGTCCCGGAGGCGTGATGATTCCACGGTTGAGCGACCAGAGCCATGAGAGTTCGGCTACTTTGAAATCAGTTGCCTTGTAATCACGATAGTTACGCACCGGATCGATAGACCAAGTTATGCAACCTTTGATTCCAAAACCAACGGTGTGTGCTGGAAGTTCATATTCGTTGATGATCTCGGTAATGCGATCGAGTGCTTGATAGTTCAAAGCCTCTGCTTTTCCAAGAGCTTCCTCGGTACAAACTTTATCCATCGCGCGCACACCAGCCATAGCAAGTGGATTTGCGTTGAAAGTGCCGAAGTGATGGAAGCGACCATCCGCAACGGCGTCCATGATCTCTTTCTTTCCACCAAATGCAGCCAATGGCAATCCGCCACCAATTGATTTAGCAAGGCA
>CAIZHC010000257.1 GCA_903932705.1 uncultured Actinomycetes bacterium
AACCGTGCATCGAATTGGTGGAGCAGATTGGCAGAACACCAAGCGCAAGGCCCGCAAGGCTGTAAAGCAGATTGCGGCTGAATTGATTCAGCTCTACGCGGCAAGAATGAGCGCGCCTGGCTTTGCATTCTCACCAGATACTTCGTGGCAACGTGAGCTAGAGGCGGCTTTCCCCTACGTCGAGACGATTGATCAACTCTCAACAATCGAAGAGGTTAAGCGGGATATGGAGCGCAGCCATCCCATGGACAGAGTTGTCTGCGGTGATGTGGGATATGGAAAGACAGAGATAGCAATTCGCGCAGCTTTCAAAGCGGTTCAAGATGCGAAGCAAGTGGCAGTTCTTGTACCCACCACTCTCTTGGTGCAACAACATTTGAAGACATTTACGGAAAGGTATGCGGGATTCCCGGTTCGCATTGCCGGGCTCTCCAGGTTTAACACTGCAAAAGAATCTAAGGAGATTATCGATTCACTTGCTTCTGGCAGTATCGATATTGTCATTGGTACCCATCGCCTTCTCTCCAAGGATGTGGTCTTCAGAGATCTCGGTTTAGTTATCGTCGACGAGGAGCAACGATTCGGCGTTGAACATAAAGAGGAGCTTAAGAAGGCTCGTACAAATATCGATGTCTTATCCATGTCAGCTACTCCTATTCCGAGAACACTTGAGATGGCGATTACTGGAATTCGCGAAATGTCTAACATCACAACTCCTCCTGAGGAGCGCCATCCAGTATTGACCTATGTCGGCCCATATGACGAGAGACAAGTAACTGCTGCTATTCATCGCGAATTACTTCGAGATGGTCAGATCTTCTTCTTGCATAACAGAGTGGAAAGCATCGACCGAGTTGCGTTGCGATTGAAGGAATTAGTTCCAGAAGCTCGAGTTCGAATTGCGCATGGACAGATGAGCGAGCGCGAACTTGAAGAGGTGATTCTTGGATTCTGGCAGCGAGATTTCGACATACTTGTCTGCACCACAATTATTGAAAGTGGCATCGATATTCCCAATGCGAATACCTTGATCGTGGATCGCGCCGATGCCTTTGGTCTCTCTCAACTTCACCAGTTACGTGGTCGGGTTGGTCGCGGACGCGAGCGCGCTTACTCCTACTTCCTCTATTCACCTGATAAACCGTTAACTGAAGTTGCGCACGATCGATTAACAACAATTGCTACTAATACTGATCTCGGTTCTGGCATGCAGGTCGCTCTCAAAGATCTGGAAATTCGTGGCGCTGGAAATATGTTGGGTGGCGAGCAATCTGGACATATCGCTGAGGTGGGATTTGATTTGTACATGCGTATGGTCGGTGAGGCTGTCGAAGATTTCAAGGTTGGTTATGTTGATGTAAATCCTCGGATCAAGGAGTGCAAGGTTGAGCTGCCGATTACCGCGCATCTACCAGTGGAATACGTGCCCTCTGAACGTCTACGTCTTGATCTCTACCGCAGAATGGCTGATTGCAGCGATGACGCGGGTCTAAGCGCAATTGTTGAGGAGTTGGTGGATCGTTTCGGAGAACTCCCTGAGCCAGCCCAAAGCCTGATAGAGGTGGCTCGTATCCGTACCGTGGCGAAGGCGAAGGGTCTGACCGAGGTAGTTTGGCAGGGCAAATTCTTAAAGGTAGCCCCTCTCACCCTTCCAGAATCGGCTCAGTTACGCCTTACGCGCCTCTACCCCGGCACCTTGATAAAAGAGGCAACGAAGAGTGTGCTGGTAGCCCGTAACGCTTCCCCAAATTGGCTAGAAAATGGGTCGGTAGGCGATACTTCAACCCTGTCCTGGACTAAGGAAGTCCTGCTCAATCTCTAGGGAGCCCCACGTGAAGAAGATTCTTACTGCCGTTCTAGGCGCGCTCGTTGTTGTCGCTGCCGGAGCTGGCCTCTGGATTGCACTTGATTCCAGCAAGCCTGCTGCCACAATCGGAAAGACAAAGATTTCTGCCAAGCAAGTGCAGGAGACAGTTAAGGCAGTTATTGCGGAGCGTAAGACGGTTTCCACGACGGGGATGACCTTGGCTTATGGCGACTCTCTTAACTCTGAAGAGCTTAATTACTACGTTGTTTCAACTTTGCTGGCTCACACCATGGCCGCCAATAAGTTGACCATCACGGATGCGCAAATAAAAGAGCGTTCAGCATCAATTCTGAAGCAAGTGGGAAGCGCTGCAAAACTGAAGTCTGGTGAAGTTTCTGCCGGCATTGCTTCGAAAGATTTCCCTGGCTATGTCCGCGAAATTCTCTCAATTGAAGCTCTCACTGCGATGGTTGAGAAGCAGGGAACCGCAACCGCAGATTCTGGTACTGCAGTACAAGCCCTCGTTCGCCAAATGGGAATCAAAGAGGGCGTAAAGATTGATCCTAAATATGGAACATGGGATTCAACTCAAGTCAGCGTTGTTCCTCCGGCCACCGCTACCTCAACTTCTCCAACTCCAGCAGCCTCTAAGTAGGTAATAGCCACTCATGACCTCTGAATTGCTTCGGCTTAAAGAGGTCATGCATCGTTTGCGCTCTCCTGGCGGTTGTCCATGGGATGCAGAGCAGACGCACGAATCACTACTGAAGTACCTGCTAGAAGAGTCATATGAATACTCTGAGGCTGTTATTGAGGGCGATCGTGTTTCGATGCGAGAAGAACTTGGCGATGTTTTGCTGCAAGTCTATTTCCACTCCGCAATCGCAGAGGAAGACCCTGAAGATCCATTTACTGTTGAAGACGTTGCAGCGGGCATCGCAGATAAATTAATTCGCAGACATCCTCATGTCTTCACTGATTCTGAAGTGACATTTGATGATGTCCTTGAGAATTGGGAGAAGCAAAAGCGCGAGGAGAAAGGTCGAACTTCCGCAACCGATGGCGTACCTATGGCTCAACCAGCTATGGCGCTCGCCGCAAAGGTCATCTATCGGGCAGACAAATATGGATATTCACTTCCCGTTGCCCATCCCGTCACAATTTCAGGCGATACTGATGAGACCCAACTGGGCGAGATTCTCTTGGGAATCCTTGATCAGGCTCAAAAATTGGGTATAGATGCTGAAGTAGCACTTCGGAGTGCTACCAAGCGGTACATCGATAGCATCCATGCCCACGAGGCGGAGACCGGCGCTACGGATTCGACTCTATAAAATACTAGAATTAGCGAATAGAAATAATTAACTAAGGAACCATAAGGAGATATCTGTGGCACTCATTGATGCAGTACACGCTCGCGAAATTCTTGATTCTCGCGGTAATCCAACAGTCGAAGTAGAAGTACTTCTTGAAGATGGAACCAGCGCTAGAGCTGCGGTTCCAAGTGGTGCATCAACAGGAGCTTTTGAAGCTGCGGAACTTCGTGATGGTGGCACGCGCTACGGCGGCAAGGGTGTTGAGACCGCAGTGAATTTCGTTATCGATGAGATTGCACAGGCAGTTATCGGTTATGACGCACAAGACCAACGCCTCGTCGATGCTGAGATGTTGGCCCTGGATGGAACAAAGAACAAGTCCCGCTTGGGTGCCAACGCAATCCTTGGTGTTTCACTTGCAACCGCTCGCGCTGCTGCTGAGAGCGCAGACCTCTCATTCTTCCGCTACATCGGTGGCCCAACAGCTCACACCCTCCCAGTACCAATGATGAATATCCTCAACGGTGGAGCACACGCTGACACCAACGTTGATGTTCAGGAGTTCATGGTCGCTCCAATTGGCGCAGAGTCATTTAAAGAGTCCCTACGTTGGGGAGCAGAGATTTATCACGCACTGAAGGCAGTCTT
>CAIZHC010000258.1 GCA_903932705.1 uncultured Actinomycetes bacterium
CCGGTTGCTCGAATGTTCTTCACAGGTCAACTAGATCTCAACACTGCGCGTAAAGATTTAGCTTGGTTTACTCGAAGTGGCTTAGAGATGACTCAAGCCGATTGGGACAAACTCGATAACCGAAATCTCATGATGTATGTAGAGGCTGGTGAAGATCGCGGATTGCTCTTAATGTTTAACGGTTCCATCATTCAAAAGGAGTTCACACTTCCTGGACCACAGCTCGGAGATTCATTCCGCTCGGTTTTTGACTCTGCAGAGAATGTTTTGCATTACTCACCACGATTGGCAGTGCCAGGCAGCAAGGTAATCCTGCAGGCACACGCCGTGCAGGTCTGGTTAGTTAACCGAACCATCGCCGCTAAATAGCCCTTCGCACCAAATCAGCAATCTGGATATGGGGATAATCTTCTTGTCTGATTATACCTCTAGAGGTATAATCAGACAATGAAAACTTTGAATAGTTCCCAAATTGTGGAGGAAGTTCGAAGGCTCTCCGGTTTAACCCAGACAGAACTGGCTCTTCGAGCGGGAACTTCGCAGGCAGCCGTCGCCAGATATGAAAGTGGAGTCTCTAACCCTTCAACTGCCACCCTTCAGAGACTGACTAGAGCCGCCGGATTTGAGGTCAGAATTCACCTTGTCCCAGTGAAGGCAAGTAATTTGAATTCCGAGCGAGCGATGAAATTAAGAAAGCAGAGAGGGGAGATTAATAATCTCTTATCCAGTGTCGGCGCGAGCAACCCAAGAATCTTTGGGTCGGTGGCAAGAGGGGAAGACACAGAATTAAGCGACATCGATCTTCTTGTGGATTTCGATGTGACGCTTGGACTGGTGCCTATCGTGGAATTAAATTTCAAGTTATCAAAACTTCTCGGAGAACGCGTCGAAGTCTCACCTGTCGCAGTGCTTAAATCTAGCGTGTTGGAAAGCGCACTCTCAGAGGCCGTTCCACTTTGACATCAATCACTGACTTCTCGCGGATAGTTCATATCCTTGATCGAATTGATCGAATTCAGTACGCGGAAACCATTCTCTTAGAGTTTGAAAATGAAGAGGATTCTTGGGAAGAAGCTCAAGTTGCGTTTGATGCAATTCTTTATGACCTGCTTGTGATTGGCGAGGCCGTTAAATCTTTAACTTCACAACTCAAAGATGAGTACTCATTTATTCCTTGGAACCAAATTGCAGGAATGCGAGATATTTTGGCACACGAATATTTTAGGGTGGAAGGCAAAGTCGTGCGCGCAACAATCGACAGGCCGCTTCAAGATTTAAAGAAGGTCTGCGAACTCGCTCTAGAGAAACTTAAATAACGACTTGACCTTTACCAACAACAACGATTCCTGACTCAGTCACTGTGTAGCGCTTGGCATCTTTCTCATGATCCACGCCGAGCTGCGCACCAGGTTCGATGACTACGCCCTTATCGATAATCGCGTTGCGAATGATTGCATTATTTCCAATAACCACATTAGGCATGATCACTGAGTTTTGAATAACGGCGCCAGATGCGATTCGAACATCGTAGGAAACAACAGAACGCTCTACGCGGCCGTCGGCGATGATCGAACCAGCACCAACGATTGAGTCAACAGCGCTTCCAGATCCACTGAACTTTGCAGGTGGAAGTGGTGGCAAGTGTGTGAGTACTGGCCATTCGCGGTTATATAGATTAAAGATTGGGTGGATAGAGACCAAGTCCATGTGAGCTTCGTAGTACGACTGGATGGTTCCAAGGTCACGCCAATATCCGTGATCACGCTCAGTTTCACCAGGAACAATGTTCAAGTTGAAGTCGTAAGCAATCGCCTGACCGCGACTTGAAAGC
>CAIZHC010000259.1 GCA_903932705.1 uncultured Actinomycetes bacterium
ATACAACTTTGTAACCTCGAGCAGCACCAACTGATGCAAGAGCAATACCGGTGTTTCCACTTGTAGCTTCAACGATGGTGCCACCAGGCTTTAGCGCACCACTTGCTTCAGCATCATCAACCATCGCAACTGCAAGGCGATCTTTTACAGATGCTGTTGGGTTGTAGAACTCAAGCTTTGCGGCGATAGTTGCAGTCGTATTCGGAAATAGTCGCTGAATCTTGACGAGCGGTGTATTTCCAAATACTTCTGAAATATTGTTATAAATCTTCATGGTCTCTCCCGTGCTCGGAATGCGGAATGCGGAATCTGGCGTGAGGTGAAGGTATCAGGAATGGCCAATCACTTCTCAGTGGGAACTAGTAAGTGCAAATCATTCGCATCAACGACTTGCGTTACTGACTACTTACTTTCGATCTCACCAATCAGCTTAAATTCACTCGCACCGAGTTGGCCTTGCTTTGTGTAGAGCTCAAGCTTTTCGCGGGTATCTGCGATATCAAGGTTGCGCATGGTGAGTTGGCCGATGCGATCAGTCGGACCGAATGCTGAATTTTCATTCCGCTCCATCGAGAGCTTCTCTGGGTGATAACTCAGGTGTGGACCAGTTGTGTTGATGATTGAGAAATCATCACCGCGACGCAAACGGATTGTGACTGTACCTGTAACGGCAGATGCGACCCAACGAGTGAGTGATTCGCGAAGCATGAGTGACTGTGGATCAAACCAGCGACCCTCATAGAGCAAGCGACCAAGGCGACGACCTTCTGCGTGATAGTTCGCGATGGTGTCCTCGTTATGAATTGCAGAAATCAAACGCTCGTATGCAATGAAGAGCAAGGCCATGCCTGGTGCTTCATAGATACCCCGAGACTTCGCTTCAATAATTCTATTTTCTATCTGATCGGCCATACCGAGACCATGGCGACCACCGATGGCGTTGGCTTCACGCATCAACTCAACAGAATCAGCAAATGGCTTTCCATTGATTGAAACCGGACGACCTTGCGAGTATTCGATAGTTACATCTTCAGAGTCAATAACAACTGAAGGATCCCAGAACTTAACGCCCATGATGGGATCAACAATTTCGATGGATGCATCGAGTTCTTCTAAGTTCTTCGCCTCATGAGTTGCACCCAAGATATTTGCATCAGTGGAGTACGCCTTCTCAGTGCTGTCGCGATAAGGAAGGTTATGTGCAACCAACCACTCCGACATCTCCTTGCGACCACCGAGCTCGGTGACAAAATCTGCATCAAGCCATGGCTTGTAAATACGTAGCGCGGGATTTGCGAGCAATCCGTAGCGATAGAAGCGTTCAATGTCATTGCCCTTATAGGTGGATCCATCGCCCCAGATAGAGCAGTCATCTTGCAACATGGCGCGCACAAGCAGAGTGCCGGTTACGGCGCGACCAAGTGGAGTTGTGTTGAAATATTGTTTTCCGCCGGAGCGAATATGGAAGGCGCCGCAAGCAATTGCAGCTAGACCCTCTTCAACGAGTGCAAGTTTGCAGTCGATCAGGCGTGCATTCTCTGCGCCGTAGGCGAGCGCGCGACCTGGAATCGAATCGATATCGCTCTCGTCATACTGACCAAGGTCAGCGGTGTAAGTAAAAGGTACGGCTCCCTTTTCACGCATCCATGCCACGGCGACTGAGGTGTCGAGTCCGCCTGAGAAGGCAATTCCGACTTTTTCTCCAACGGGCAGCGATGCGAGCACTTTAGACATGGGTTGAGCCTACCTGCCTCATTATTCTCAGCCAAAAATAAGGAAAAATTACTTGGTCCTAAAATTTATTGGCATAGCCTTCCCTCATGACTTTTAAGATGAAGAGAAGCGCAGTAGCCATAATTGCTCTAGTAGTGGTCGGAGCGAGCGCTCTTCCTGCTAACGCGGCAACCAAAGCAACACCAAAGCCATCGATCACCGGCGCACCTCGCGCAGGTGGTTTCGGGGATGGTGCTGGATCCCAAGCATTTGCGAAGTACACCGCCTGCTTAGCTAAGGCTGGGATCAAGTTGCCTTCATTTGGTGGAGGTCGTGGATTCGGTGCACCAGGTACAAGACCTACAGGCGTCCGCCCAACAGGTGCTCCTGCCGGTGGTGCCCCACGTCCACGTCCAACCTTCTCTTTAACACCTGCTCAACAAAAAGCATTTACTGCATGCGCCGCGCTTCGCCCCTCCTTTGGAGGAAACGGTGATGTACAACCTGATGGACGTGGCGGAGGAATCGCCCCCGGCGGTGTTGCACCTGGCACAACAAAACTTGGTGGCGGCACAACTACACCAAAGACTGGAACAAGCGCAGCGTACTTTGCCTGCCTCAAAGCTCATGGCCTACCTGTAACAACAGCGGCACAAGTGGCGGGTCTTGATACTCAAAATCCTAAAGTGCTCGCCGCTCTGAAAGCATGCGCCGGTAAGTAATTAATTAAAGTGGAGTTGGTCAACGCGTTTGACCCACTCGCTGTAATCCGAGAATTTCCGCGCTGCGAAATTGATTGTTAAATTCTCGCGGCGCGGAAGATCCAATCTCAGCATAACCAATTCTGCACCAGACCGATCAGAGCGAAGCAGAATCCAAAAGCCACAATCTGAAACTCTCGCAAAGAAATCTCCCCCACGTAGTGCACCTCTTAAGTGGTGTGCAATTTCAATCAGGTTCTCTTGAAGTTCGGCGAGAGAGGTAAAGCTTTCTACATCAAGAGCCAGAGAGACAATGGTTAATTCCTTTACCTCACG
>CAIZHC010000260.1 GCA_903932705.1 uncultured Actinomycetes bacterium
ACGAACCAGAATGAATTAAGTGACATTTGTTTTCCTCCTAGTAAGCCATCGTGAGTGTCTTGGAGTCACCTGAATGAGTCACTGTCTTCTCTGGACCTACCTTGATAGTGCGAAGGATGAGTCCGAATTCAATGACTGCCAGAACTCCATAGAGCAAAGTGAATACGACCATGGTGAATAGCACGCTTGCCGCGCTTACACCTGGGCTAACGCCGGCCGAGGTCTTAAAGAGTCCGAAGACAACCCATGGTTGACGTGCGCTCTCAGTAAAGATCCAACCAAATGAGTTACCCAAGATTGGCAGGAATGGAAGTACGAGCATGCTCCGTACAAACCAAGTCTTACGTGGGAAACGACCTTGTCTGATGAACCAGAGCGCCAGGAATGAAATCAATCCGGCAAGAGCACCGAAACCAATCATTAAACGGAAGCTCCAGTATGCAAATGGAATGTTTGGTGTGTAATTTCCAGCACCATACTTTTGTTCGTAGGTCTTCTCGAGGTTATTTATACCCTCAACAGTTCCGTTGACATTTCCGGTAGCCATGAACGAGAGCACAGAAGGTAATCCAATCTGGAATACAGAATGGCTTCCATTCAAGGTACCTACAGTCAAGAGAGAGAATGGAACATTTGCCTTGGTGTCGTACACCGCTTCAGCAGCAGCCATCTTCATTGGTTGTTGGGTGGTCATCAAGCGAGCAGTTGTATCACCTGAGATTGCTACAAAGACAAATGAGATTAAGACGGTGATGAGACCGATCTTAAGTGCTGGCTTTGCAACTTCTGCATCTTTGTTATGAAAGAGCATCCAAGCGCCTACAGCTGCAAATATCGCTCCGGCTGTTAAGAAGGCAGATGGAATTGTGTGGAAGAAGGCGGCGACAGCAGTTGAGTTTGTTAACACTTTTGCAATGCTGGTTAGCTCTGCGCGTCCACGTCCATTGTTAAGGACATATCCAACTGGATGTTGCATGAATGCATTGGCAGCCAGAATGAAGTAAGCGGAGAGCAAAGTTCCAGTTGCTGCAATCCAAATCGAAGCTAGATGCAACTTCTTAGGTAGGCGATCCCAGCCGAAGATCCACATTCCAAGGAATGTGCTCTCCAAGAAGAAGGCTAGTAGCCCTTCCATGGCGAGAGGTGCGCCGAAAATATCACCGACGAAGCGGCTGTATGAGGACCAGTTCATACCGAACTGGAACTCTTGAACGATGCCTGTGACAACACCGATTGCGAAGTTAATGAGGAAGAGCTTTCCAAAGAATTTGGTGGCCCTTAGATACTTATCTTTGTTGGTCCGATACCAGGCTGTTTGTAGCCCCGCGACTAGAAATCCGGATCCGATTGTGATCGGAACGAAGATGAAGTGATACACGGTGGTGATGCCGAATTGCCATCTGGCAAGGTCTAATGCACTCATGAATTTCCCCTATCTGATGCCTGAATCTTGGCAAAAGACACAGGCATTTCACATGAAAAAGACGAGTGCTAACCCTTCCAAGTATGTGTTTTATGCCAACATCAGGGTGAAACAGCCTGTCTATTTTAAGGAGGCGCCGACCCTTGGAATTTCCCACAATTTGAGAACCTGAGAGGTGATTGATCGGATTAATTCCTGAGCAGACTTATCAAAAGGTAGATCGATGCAGGCATCGCTAAGTTGGCAACTCCAAGTGCTCAGCCCGGCATTAAAGACTGCGCTGCCTGAGGGGAAAGTTGTCCAGGTGACCTGACCTACTGGAACCTTCTTAATATTCTTGTGGTTTGCCACATCTCGCCATTTCAGAGTTCCACTGTAGAGAAGGTGCACATTTTTTGGCTCTGCTCGATTTGGGGTGATGGCTTCCACCTCAGAGTCAGTAGAGAGACCGGCAATAGGAGTTGTGGGCGAGACATGAAGCCAAATCGGAATCTTTACGGGGTTGAGGGTGCCGTAGACATGAACACCGCTGGTCTGAGTGCCCCAAATTAAATTTGGTGGCGTGTTAATTCGCTCATTGCTAAATTCGATTGTTATCTCTTTTAAGTTGGTATTTGGGTCTTCAGTTGCATACCTATACATAATCACGTGACGATCAGGGCCAACCCTTGATGGCTCTAATCGAGTCTGCCAGAAACCAGTATTACCTCCCAAAACAGCGATATTCACTCCCGAGTTTCGAAGCGCAATAAAACTATTGAACATCTTATTTGTGAAGTATTCGGCATGGCCTCCCACAATTACTCCTGCATATTTTGTGGCGATCGATGGCCATTGATTGAAATCTAGATCACTCTCCTCATCCACGTTGATTCCTTGGGACTCCACAAATTGGATGAAAGGGATTGCATCTCGGGCAATTGCATAAGCGCCACTACCAAGCATGGGGCGATCAAAGGAGACGACACGACTGCGTTCGTCAGCATCAGAAATTCCATCTTTCCCCGGTCCAAGGTAGCCAGAACGACCACCAAAACTGTTGTACATCTGCCAAGTTAAGAATGAATTCATCATTACTAGCTTCGATGAGCCAACTGGGCTACGCACAATTAAAGGAGCTGCATTTTCTATCTGACCAAATGCCGAGAAGGAGAGGATGAGATAGAAACCGGGAGTCCAATCATTTCCAACTGTGAAAGTGGTTGAAACAGGCCAGTCTGCTTCGGTATATCGAGTGGCTTCCCTTGAAGTAGTCGCCTCACCTTTACTTAACTTCATGGGGGCAGAACGCCATACTTCACGTGCCCCTGCACCTTTGTAATAACCGATTCGCCAAGCTGCAAAAATACGAGGAACTTTGGTGATTGGAGTGCTATTTGAAGAGTAAAGCGCTGCATGAATTTTTACTTGTGCACCGCATGAGACAGAACTCTGATCAAGCCATAGCGCGCTGCCCTCAGCAGCTGAGAGATCCAAAGCCTTCCACTTCGCAGGCGTCATCTTTACGCCTGGTTTTGTATTCTCCTCGGTTACCCAATGAGAGGAGAGAGCAGGACATGTGGAATTAACAAATGGAGATGCGTCAGGCGGTAGTTTAATTTTCTTAGAAGCCGCGAAAGTTTCCATGGCTCGATATGGAAGATCCGAGTGTTTAATAATCGGAGCAAATTTAATTTCTGGCGTACTCTTTTGAAAGAGCAAATATGATGCAACGCCGCCGAGTAAGATTGAAAAAACTGCAATGAAAGTTACAAGCGCAAAAGCGCTGGGAGAAAATTTACTTTTCATAGTGCCAAGAGTGTAACCCGAAAAGAATTAAGAGTTTTGGGTGAAGGTGACAATCTGTGTAGAGGCAACTGAAACGCTTATGGTCGCATTACCGTTCTTGTTCTCTGTGAGTTCAAACTGGTACCAAGTATTTGCGGGGATGCTGATTGTGTAGACCTTAGCGACACCGCTGGTTGGATTGTTTGTGGTGAGAGCAACTCCGCCCACGCATGTCGTGGTTGTTGCGAAAAGCACACCTTGAGGGCAGTTACGAAGATTTGTGATTGTGCCACTCGCAGGCGCGGTGATTGTCATAGTGATCGCGGTTTGATTTAGGCTTCCACCATTTTCAACAAAGAAGGTTTTAGCGACGCCATTTGTTACGGGCAAGCTCAGTGCCGCCGAAGGATTTGTGAAGGTCTGAGTAGCGGTCGCAAATGCTCTAAAAGTTCCAGTGGTAAATGAAGTTGCCGACGCGCTCACACTTTTTGCGCTCACACTTGCCAACGCTGGTGAGATAGATATTGGAGTGAGTGAAATAAAGGCGATAAAAAAGCCAAGGAGAGCAAAACGTTTAGATGTAAACATTCTGCTCTCCTCTCTGACTCTTATCGATTTAGCGCGCTGGATTAGCTATTAGTTGTTGTTCCAGTGCGTTCTGTCTCATTGAAGGTCCATGTGATTGCTGTAGTTAGACCTTGGATTGTTCCTCCAGGAAGTACACCGTTGAGAACATTCTCACTTCCGGCAGGCAAAGAGATTCCGATCTGAAGGTGGCTTACCGCTCCTGCAAGTGTTGAAGGAAGAGTCAATGCCGCTGCAGCAGCAGTGAGTGCTGATGCAGAAGTTGAAGCAAGTGCTGTTGTTTGTGTTCCAGAGCAGACGCCTGCGTTGGTCCAGTCAACTGTGCAATTCTTGATTGCGACTTGAATTCCTGCACCCGCGCTTGTTGTGAGTGCATTGGAAGGAGTAGCAGCAATCTGAAGAGTTGGGAGGACTGCATCAAGAGTTCCACCATTTGTTAGGTTGATGTAACGATTGACTGTGTCTCCAGGTCCCATGGCAGAGATTGCAGTGGTGAATCCTCCGGTGATACCAGCAACACCGGAAGCAGCTTGAGTGAGACTCAAAGTTCCCGTTGCCACGGAGCCGCCCGAAGTGTTTGTTGCAGTCGCTGTTAGAGAGGCGAATACAGATGAAGATACAAGCGCTGTTCCGCCCAAGACGGCAACTCCGGCGATTGCGACCTTAATTACTGTGGCGGTGGCAGCTTTGCCGAGAGATATTCCTAGTGTTTTATTCATATTGTTGCCTTTCTTTCTTCTTGGTGGATGGGGAATTGACTTGCTGTTGTAAAAGTTCGTTATTTTGATTGGCGAGCATTTCGGAATAGAGATCGCGATAGATCTTCTCGCCATTTGAGAGCTTCTTCTGCTCCTTACGAAAGAGGAAGAAGAGCAACGCCATGACATTTCCTATGACGAGTAAGCGAAGTCCAGTATTTCGACCCTGCGGGGAGGTCAAATAAACCATTGGCCTTCCGACCCATTTAACTTTGAAGACCTCTTTGGAGACTAGAGCGCTCGCGCCCACGATGTATGGATCGCGCTCGGGCAGCGAGTTGGCATCACCCTTGGTGGTAATTCGAATCAAGCCGTTCTCCACGCCGATGTTGTAAATCCGGTGAGAGTAGAAGACGCCAGTCACTTGGTTGTGGATCGCAATTACTTCACCGATTCGAAGGGTAGAGGCCTTAACTTCGGCGGTGATGTAAACATCCCCAGGTTGCGCAGCCGGGCGCATACTTCCAGTCAAAATAGGCGAAAAACCTATTCCTAGCTGGCTATGTAAGAGTGATGGAGCGAGAACCGCTCCCATAAGAAGGAACCAGAACAGCGCCTTTAGAACCCACTTACGTGTGGGTAATTTGGCTAGCTCAGTAATGGACACCTGCGGACGGTAGAGCGCTAACCTCTCTTTAACCTCACATTTCGTTGGCAACTTCTACACACTTAATCTAATCATTCTGCCTAACGCTAAAAGCAGTTGGAATTACTATGATTACCCAATGTCCAGCGATAATAAGGGTGCTCTACCTAGCGCTAAAAGAGTCTTGGTAGTTGATGACAATGAAGATATTCGCAATTTAATCTCGATTATTCTTACGGGAGAGAGTTATGAAGTTCTTGCTGTCGAATCTGGGACTAAAGCGTTAGAAATATATTCTGAGTTTAAACCTGATCTCATCTTGCTCGACATCATGATGCCTG
>CAIZHC010000261.1 GCA_903932705.1 uncultured Actinomycetes bacterium
CTAATAACCTCTTGCGAGATGGAGAAGCTGAGGCGAGAACAATCTGCTTGCTCATGAGGCAGTTGTTCCAAATTTACGAGGCAGAGAGTTCTGAATTTTTAAACGAGCCCAAGAGCTGCGGTATTTCTTCGGAGGGTGTGCGTTCTTTTCAATCTCGTCAACAGCGCGTGTCAGAGCAAGTAACTCTTCTTGAGTTGGAGTGCCAGAGTGGATGGTAAATCCGAGCTTGCGAAATTCGCGCGGAAAATCATTGCTATGTGGCATTAGAGAGGAATATTTCCATGCTTACGAGTTGGAAGGTCAACTCTCTTATTGGCTAGAGCTCGTAGCGCCTTAGTGATTTGGCTACGGGTCTGATGTGGCTCAATGACTGCATCAATAAAGCCACGATCTGCTGCAATGTAGGGATTGAGGAGTTGTTCCTCGTACTCGTTAATGAGTTCTGGCGAACGTTCTGGATGTTCGGCGATCTCTTTACGGTAAAGAATATTTACTGCGCCTTGGGCTCCCATAACTGCGATTTGAGCAGTCGGCCAAGCGAGATTTATATCGGCACCTAGATGCTTTGACCCCATGACGATGTAAGCGCCGCCGTAAGCCTTGCGAGTGATAACAGTTACTAGCGGAATCGAAGCCTCGCCATATGCGTAGAGCAATTTAGCTCCGCGGCGGATTATGCCGTTCCACTCTTGTTCTGTACCAGGCAGGAAGCCGGGAACATCCACGAGAGTTACAACGGGAATGCCAAAGGCGTCGCAGGTACGAAGGAAGCGTGCTGCCTTTTCTGAGGCATCGATATCAAGGGTTCCAGCGAAGCTCTGTGGCTGGTTAGCAATGATTCCGACCGAGTGGCCTTCGATTCGACCAAAACCAACCAAAATATTTGGTGCAAAGAGTGCATGAACTTCCAAGAAGTCTGCCTCATCAAGAATTGCTTCAATTATCACGCGCATGTCATATGGTTTATTTGGATTATCTGGAATCAAAGAGTCAAGAGCGCGATCGGATGGAGCTATTCCATCAGACTCGGTAGGGCGGAGAACCGGAGCATCGTCGAGATTGTTGCTTGGTAAGAATGAGAGCAGGGCTTTGACATAGTCAAGGGCGGCATCTTCATTCTCAGCTAAGTAATGAGAGTTACCAGTCTTAGTGTTGTGTGTTGCTGCGCCACCGAGTTCTTCCATAGCGACTTCTTCACCCGTTACAGCTTTAATAACATCAGGGCCTGTGATGAACATATGTGATGTCTCATTCACCATGATTGTGAAATCAGTAATTGCGGGTGAGTAAACGGCGCCACCTGCGCATGGGCCTAGGATCACTGAAATTTGTGGAATCACTCCAGAAGAGCGGACATTGCGCTTAAAGATCTCGCCGTACTGACTAAGGGATGCAACGCCCTCTTGAATACGAGCGCCACCTGAGTCGTTGAGCCCAATCATTGGAATGCCTGACTTCAATGCGAAATCCATAACCTTGACGATCTTTTTACCCATCGTCTCACCAAGTGATCCACCGAAGATCATGAAATCTTGAGATGAGAGTGCAACGGTGCGGCCATCAATAGTTGCATAACCCGTGATAACGCCATCGCCGTAAGGGTGTGACTTTTCCATTCCGAATCGGTCAGCATGGTGAGTACTAAATGCATCGAATTCGACGAATGAACCTTCATCGACTAACTTCATGATGCGTTCGCGAGCTGTGTACTTACCAGCTGTATGTCGCTTCTCAATCGCCGCGGGAGTTCCACTTTGCGCAGCACTCTCTAGGCGCGCTGTTAAGTCTTTAATCTTGCCGGCAGTAGTATTTATCGCATCAGTCACATCCACACTTTACTAGGCGAGCGGGCTTCTGTGATACGTGCATTCCTTGATGAAGAGGCAATTTCTACACATTTGGCGAGCAATTACTGGCGGGTACGCGTTCTCTCCGAGGTAACTTCAACTCAAGAGATCTTAAAAACCGAACTGGTGAGTAATGGTGATTGTGTTGTCGCCGAGTTTCAAAGCGCAGGTCGTGGACGTCTCGATAGAAAATTTGATTCAGCTCCACATGTTGCACTCCTTTTCTCTTTCTATATCGAACCAAAGCGAGTTGATGCGTGGGGATGGATTCCATTAATCGCCGGAACTGCAGTTGCGAGAACTCTTAATAAGCAGAGCCAGACAAATAGTTTTCTCACGAAATGGCCTAATGACGTTCTTGCTTCAAGTGGAAAAGTTTCGGGAGTTCTCTGTGAGCGGTATAGAGATGGAATTATTGTTGGGATTGGAATCAATGTCTCTACGCAAGTGGATGAGCTTCCCGTCGATACTGCATCTTCCGTATTCATCGAAACCGGATTAGAGCTTGATCGCAATTCACTCTTGCCAGCTCTGTTGATTGAATTTCAAGAACTCTTCGAGAGCTGGGATAGGGGCGAGGATCTGACTCCCACCTATCGTGCACTCTCCCAGACAATCGGATTAGAGGTGCGCGTTATCGCACCAGATTCTTCAGAGCGAACCGGGGTTGCAATCGGCGTAGATATTGAAGGCCGCTTGAAATTAGAGAGTGGTGAATTAGTCAGCGTCGGAGATGTAGTTCACCTTCGCTAGACTTGTCGCTATGAGTTTTCCAAGAGTTGGAGTCATTGGCGCAGGGCAACTCGCTCGCATGATGGTTCCACCCGCAGTTGATTTAGGAATCTCACTCTCGTTATTTGCTGGTTCAAGCCAGGAGAGTGGCGCTCTAGTCGCACCACATATTGTGGGTTCACTCTCAGATGCTGAGGCTGTTCTTGCGTGGGCTTCTACCTGCGATGTGGTGACTTTTGAGCATGAGCTAATTTCACAAGAGCTCATTGAGGCGATCGCACACAGTGGGGTAAAGGTTTATCCGAGCGCACAATCTTTTCTTTTCAGTCAAAATAAATTAGCGATGCGTCGCAAGATGGAAGAGCTCGGGCTTCCAAATCCAAAGTGGGAAGAGTTTGATGGCACTTCATGTGAAATTGAATTCCCGCTTATCGCCAAGAGCATCTCCGGCGGTTATGACGGACGTGGAGTATTTGTTATTCAAAATCTAGAAGAGTTACGGAGTTTGTGGGAACAAAGCGGCGCAAACTTATTAATTGAAGAGAAATTAACTTTTGATTATGAAATCGCAGTGATGGTTGCCAGGTCTCCTCACGGACAAGCGGCGACTTGGGCCCCAACTCTCACTGTCCAACGAGATGGAATTTGTACGCAAACAATTACTCCTGTTCCAGATATGTCGGATGCCTTAGCTGCTGAGATTGCACAGATCGCTCTAAAGATCGCGCAAGGTATTGATCTCGTTGGCGTAATGGCCGTTGAAATCTTCGTAGTTGGTGACCACTTAATTATTAATGAACTAGCGCTTCGCCCGCATAACTCTGGACACTGGAGCATTGAAGGTTCAGTAACCAGCCAGTTCGAGCAACACCTTCGAGCAGTTCTAGATCTTCCACTCGGGGATACCTCGTTGGTGGCGCCATATGCCGTGATGGGGAATGTGATTGGGATCGAGACTGATAAGAGTAAAAATCTCTATCGCCCATATCTACACTTGATGGCGCGCATACCCGGACTCAAAGTTCATCAATATATGAAGGAGCTACGCCCTGGTCGCAAGGTTGGCCATGTCACTCTTTTAGGTTCCAATCTTCTACACTTAAGGTCAGAGGTAAGCCACGCGGTTGATTATTTGAGCGGAGCGATCGATGAGTAAAGATGTCGCCATTGTTATGGGATCAGACTCTGATTGGCCAACCATGCAAGAGGCTGCAACCGTTCTCGACGAATTCGGTATTGGATATGACGTTGATGTAATAAGTGCGCATCGCACGCCTCACGAGATGTTGGCATTTGCAACAGGTGCGAAGAGCGCTGGTTACAAAGTAATTATTGCTGGCGCCGGTGGTGCCGCTCATCTTCCTGGAATGATTGCAGCTGCAACAACTCTCCCTGTTATTGGAGTCCCCGTTCCACTCAAAGTTCTAGATGGAATGGATTCCCTTCTCTCAATCGTGCAAATGCCAGCAGGTATACCTGTTGCAACTGTAGGGGTTGGAAATTCTAAGAACGCTGGGTTACTCGCTGCGCGCATTTTAGGCGCAAGTGATTCGGCGGTTTCTGCGAAGATAGCTGATGCGATGGAATCTGCTCGCCTGGCATCTCTTGAAAAGGGAAAGAGCCTTAATTCAAAGCGAAATTCCCGAACTGGATTTTAGTTTTCGCTTCTTCCTAAAGCTCTAAATTTCCAACCTGCCGCACGCCACTTTTCTCGGTCTAGCGCGTTTCGTCCATCAATCATGATTGGTTGCGCAACCAGTGAGAGCAAATGGGCTGGATCGATTTCGCGATACAACTTCCACTCTGTTAGGTGCAGAACGAGATCAGCGCCCTTAACGCACTCTTCGATGGAATCAGAATAGTTAAGCGCTGGAAAACGCTTTTGGGCATTGGAAATTGCTTTTGGATCGTGAACAGTGACTGTTGCCCCGGCTGCTTGGATCTGCGCAGAGATATCGAGCGCTGGGGAGTCGCGCACATCATCACTATCCGGTTTGAAAGCGGCGCCTAGTACTGCAATCTTCTTACCGCGAAGGTCTTCGGATAGATCTTTGCGAACGAGTTCAATCATTCGAGTGCGTGCGCGCAAATTAATGGAATCGATATCACGCAAGAATTCGAGTGCTTGATCTGCGCCGAGCTCTTTAGAGCGTGCAATAAATGCTCGCAGATCTTTTGGTAAACAACCTCCGCCAAATCCAATTCCTGCCTGCAAGAACCTATTTCCAATACGAGGGTCGTAACCAATCGCCTTAGCGAGAACAGTTACATCTCCGCCGGCAGCCTCGCATATTTCAGCCATTGCGTTTATGAAGGAGATCTTGGTGGCTAGAAATGCATTTGCAGAAACTTTTACTAATTCCGCAGTGGGTAGGTCAGCAACCACCCACGGTGTTTCTTCAGCGAGATTCTTGGCATAAACCTGACGCAGAATTTCCTCAGCTTTGCCATTTGTAACTCCAACGACCAGGCGATTGGGCTTGAGGGTGTCTTCGACAGCGAAACCTTCTCGTAAGAACTCTGGGTTCCAAGCGAGGTCGGCATCTGGATTGATAGCGAGGAGTTGATCTCGCATCTTTGCTGCCGTTCCCACAGGAACCGTTGACTTACCTACGACCAATGAGCCAGGTTTGATGATGGGAGCAATCGCGTTTAATGATGAGAAGACATAGGTGAGGTCGGCTGCCAAACCATCAGCAACTTGTGGTGTTCCAACGCAGATGAAATGCACATCGCAATCAGAGATTGCTGAGAGATCTGAAGAGAATGAGAGGCGGCCGGTAGCTAATTCACTCTGTAGCAATTCCTGGAGTCCAGGCTCATAAAATGGGATAGTGCCCGCAGCCAAACTCTCGATCTTTGCTGGATCGACATCGATGCCAACAACCTCAAATCCGAGGTGTGACATGCAAGCGGCATGGGTGGCACCGAGATACCCGGTACCAATCACAGAGATTTTAAGAGTCATTACGCCGATAGTAACGCTCCGAAAGGGTAGCGTGAGGGCTCTATGAGCGGTGGCAATGTAAATTCAAAGCAAACTCCTAATATTGAGCGACCAGGAGTTTCTGTTGTCCTGCCTATCTTGAACGAGGAGCGCTACCTCTTTGATGCGATAAACGCGATCTTGGCTCAGAGATATGAAGGGCCGCTTGAAGTCATTCTGGCCTTGGGACCTTCTAAAGATAAGACCAACGAGATTGCCGCAAAGTTAGCCGCGCAAGATTCCCGGGTCCATTTGGTTGAAAATCCTTCTGGCCGAACTGCTGCGGCGCTTAACCGAGCTATCGCCGCATCGCAATATTCGATTATTTGTCGGATAGATGGTCATGCCGAAATTTCTGATACTTATATATCTGATGCAGTCCAAGTGATGGAGCAAACCAAGGCGGTAAATGTTGGTGGCATCATGGCCGCATCAG
>CAIZHC010000262.1 GCA_903932705.1 uncultured Actinomycetes bacterium
AGCGACCAACAATATCCATAGCCAACTTAATGGCTTGGATAAATTCCTTTTTAGAGTCCCAGTTAAAGAGATCGTGTACGGCCGCATACATTGGAGCTGCAGCGGCATACTCTCCAGAAGTCACAAGATTGTAGAGCTCGAGTGATTCTGCTGGCATTGCATTGGGGAAACCTGCAATCCATCCGACAATTCCTGCCGTTGATAATTCGAGAAGCACATCATCGGCTCCGACAAGCACTTCAATGCGTGGAGCGCGCTGGTGAATCTGCCAAACTCGTTTTACATCGCCAGAGAATTCTTTGATTGCGACCACTTCCGGAACTGCATCGGCAATTCGACCAACAAGATCTGGATTGAGATCAACTCTGGTATCAAAGGGATTGTTGTAGGCGACGATAGGAATTCCAACTTTTGCCACCTCTTTATAGTGCGCAACCACTTCATCATCATTAGCGCGATAAGCGTTAGGAGGGAGCAACATCACCGCTCCAGCGCCTTTCTCGGCTGCATGCTCGGCCCAACGACGTGATTCATAGGCACCATAGGCGCCTACCCCTGCGACAACATGGAATCCTGCAGGTGCGGCGGCGAGAGCTGTTTCAAGCATCTTTCCGCGCTCATCTGAAGTTAAAACCTGGTACTCGCCTAGCGATCCATTGGGAACGACGCCATGAGTTCCATTAGCAGCAAGCCACTGCACGTGCTCTGCATACTTATCGAAATCAACATCGAGGTTGGCCTTAAATGGGGTTGCTGTTGCGGTGAGAATTCCATGCCACGGTTTTGTCATGGCGTCACAATAATCCCTCTTGCGCAAGTTCTCCAAGGGTTATCGGTGTGATTATCGGCCTCTGGCTTCCTCGAACTCGATCCTCATCGCTACTTTGCAAGAGATCAAATATATTTCTAGAGCAGATGCGACCTTGACACATTCCCATGCCGCAGCGAGTCATCAATTTCATTGTTCTGGCATCACTTGCTCCGAGTACCTGCCCAGCCTCAAGAAATTCTTGGTAATCGACCTCTTCGCAGCGACAGATTGTTGTGTCGTGCTTAAGCCAATTATTCCAACCAGTTGGTACTGGGTAAACCTTAAGCAGCGCCTGCGCAAATCGAGTTAAACGCGTTCGCAATTTCAGAAGAGTTCGTTTATTTTGTGAAGATCCCGCTGCAACTAGTCCCGCGATTGCGCCCTCCGCCAAAGCTAAATCAGAGCCGCCAACTCCGGTTAATTCTCCGGCGGCAAAGATTTGATATTTCTTTTCTAGAGCTGTGGCGCGTTGCTCAGAATCCACTTTAATGCAGGTTGATCCATCGCTTGCGACTTTTGCCTTGAGGCCAAGGGAGGCTGCGAGTGCAATATCGGGAGTAAACCCATAAGAAATTGCAGCGACATCACATGCAACCTCGCGTTCTGAATGGACCTTAAAGTTGGAATCAATCTTCGCAATGGTTATGGATTTGAGCAGACCAGATTCATCTGCATGCGCCGCAACAACTGCGCTGTGGTACCTCATTTTTACCTTTTGGTCCCGCAAAGTTTTAAAGTAACTCAGCGCATCATAAATTTTTGCTGGATTTTGTAGCAGGATGTGAAGTTGTGGAAGCCAGGCGTTCCAACTGGCTGCTTCATAAAGTTCCACTGATATTGCACCATGTGTGGAGAGCGCAGCAGCAACGGTTAGTAAGAATGGACCAGTTCCGGCGACAACTATCTTCTTTCCTGCAATCACACCGCTTCCCTTGAGAAGTGATTGCGCGGCGCCAGCAGTCATAACCCCTGGAATGTCCCATCCTGGAAACGGGATGGTGCGATCGTAGGCACCTGTAGCAAGTATCAAGCGTTGCGTGATAAATGCACCGTTCTTGGTTCGCAAAACTATTTCCTCAGCGAGGATGGATGCGCTCCAGATTGAAGTATCTGAGTAGATGGTTATGCGGGGGTTAGCTCGAACCGCATCCATTAATAGTGAGGCAGAATCAAAATCGTGGTGGAGAGATTGATCAAAATCTTGCACTCCCGTGTGGCGCCAGTATTGGCCGCCTAGCCTTTTGCCGGCATCTATCAACGCCACATCACAACCGGCATTTGCAGCATATTTAGCTGCGTTAAGACCTGCTGGACCAGCGCCCACGACAATCACCTGGTGTTTACGCTCCATCTTGGAT
>CAIZHC010000263.1 GCA_903932705.1 uncultured Actinomycetes bacterium
CGCCTCAGACAAGCTAATGACTCTGCAACGCTTTGGAGTGGTTCTCGAGAGTATCAAGGTTGAAATAATTCACGAATCAAACCCTCGCTTTGGGAAGACTTCACACCTAGTCAAACTCTCCGCCCAGGGGAGCGGTCCTTTTATTCGAGGAGAAGGTCAAGCATTTAACGATCTCGCGGCTTTCGATCAAGCGGTGAAGGCTTTTGAGTTGCAGCTTCGAAAAGAGCATGAGCGGATCAAGGATTACGCCAGAGAGACTCTTCGCGAAGCCAAAGGTTAGTTGTTACCGATTATTGATTAAGTGCGTGAAATACTAAATCCGGGAAGCAGGAGAAGTTCCCATGCAATCGCACGATGGCAGAGAAAGTGTTCTAGCGCTAGCCGAAGTTTTGGCTTCAAGAATTAAAGCGCGAAGGCCCAATCTTTAGCCTTTACTCTGCAAACTCTAATCTTCAGCTATTAAGGAAGTGGTCCGACGTACTTCGCATAACCCTTCTCCCAGTTGGTGAGGAAGATTGCCTGACCCGATTTCAAAGAAAGTTGGCCAGAACAGACAAGGCGATGAATTCTGTTTTCGAGTTGATCTTTGAGAAAGGCGCTTAGTTTTATATGTCGTGGTTCGGGAAATAAGTTGAGCGGACTAGATGGATTTCCACCAACTTCAAGTGGAACGATGTGGTCCTCTTCGTAATCTTTCATGTTGAGATCACCGTTGAGGTTATAGCCAGAGTTAAGTTGATTGAATTTGAGTTTGTTGGTGTAACTAACAGGAGGTCGGACTGTTGCCGTCCAGCCAGAAACACATATCGTGGTGCGAATATTGGCTTGAGTCACGCTTGGATTCACGGCGCCGGGCGTGAGTTTTACATTAGGAAGCCCTGATTCTGCAGTGTAAACCGCTGCTCCGCATGCACTCAACCCCACACTGGCGGCGAGAAGGATTCCCGAGGTGAGAAGAAGCGAGGTTCGAGAAATTTTGCGGCGCAAAGTGGATTCCCAAAGACTCAATGAGTTAGCTCCTAAGATGAGTTTTCCATCGGTATTACCGCTTCGGTAAAACTTCACTTTATAAACCTCCTCACGCTCTTCCAAGGACACTCATCACCGAAATGGCTTTCAGACCTTCACAACCAAACTGAGATTACTGAGACTGGTAAACGAACTGACTTCAGGGACATTGAAAGCCAAACTCACTTAGAACATTTTGCGGAACAGTTCCGCAACCAACGAGCGCTGTTCCGAAGTCAACAACCATCCATTTCTTATCTTTAACGGTAGCAAATCCATATGCGTTATCGGTGACGGGTAGGTACGGAACTGTGGTGAAGATGATCCAATGTGGATTAAGGCTTGAACTTCTAATATCAACTACGGCGCCAAAGTATTTATCACCTTGCATCTCAGTTTTAATAATTGTGGTTACGAGATCTGTGCTGGTTGCCTGTGGAACGAGGTTTCCGCCTTTGTAGCGATTGAAGTATGGAAGTGGTGCATTGGGATATTGAGCGAGGAGAGTCCACGGAACAACTACCTGTGAGAGTTCGCCATCACTTGGGCTTGGCCACTTCAACAACCAACCGGCTTCAGTATCAATTCCAACGGGTAGCTTCTTCGTTAGCTGCGCTTTGAGCGCATCGGTTTTCCAGGTAACTAACTTCGGATGATTAGCACCAAAACTAGAGACCAGCAGATTGATTCCAGTAATCAGATTGCTATCACTCGGCCTGGCATCTCCAGATGGCGCACCGCAACTGGTGAGAAGGAGTAGGCAAGCGCTCAGAATTGCGCCGGTCCTGACGACCCGAGATTTGGCTGTAAGGCGCTTTCCCGTTTTAGTTCTCATTTACCGATAGTAATCCTTGGCCCGTCACGCCTATCCACAAGTGAGAGTTATCCCCAACGAAATTTGTAAACCACTCTGGTTGGTTTTACCTAGAGTTTCCTGTGCCTGTGAACGAGTCTTTGAATGAATTCGGCCCCTTATCGGGGTTGATGGCTGATCCCAGTATTGAAGAGATCTGGATTAATTCGCCGCATCGCATCTTTGTCGCGAAGGCAGGGGTTAGCCAACTCACTAATTTGGTTTTGAGTGCGCAAGATATAAGGGATTTGGTCGAGCGCCTACTGATGTGGGGCGGAAGACGGCTAGATCTCTCGCACCCCTTCGTTGATGCCAGGCTTCCAGATGGAAGTCGATTGCATGTGGCTATTCCCGATGTGACGGCCACACATTGGGCAGTCAACATTCGAAAGCACTTGATCCGCGGCAAATCGTTAGATGAGTTAGCGGCACTTGGAGTGATGTCTCCGGAGATTGCTGAGTACCTGCGAAGCGCGGTGCAGGCAGGTCTCAACATTCTTGTTAGTGGGTCAACCCAGGCAGGCAAGACAACGCTTCTCAATGCCTTAGTTAGTGCTGCTCCAACTCGAAGTCGCGTGATTACCATTGAAGAGGTCTTTGAACTCAAACCACAACTGCCAGATTGCATTGCTCTGCAGACTCGGCAAGCAAACTTGCAAGGCGAAGGTGAGATTCCTCTTCGTAAGTTGATTAAAGAGGCTCTTCGGATGAGGCCATCGCATCTGGTCGTCGGAGAAATTCGGGAAGCTGAAGCACTTGATCTCCTCATTGCACTTAATTCTGGTTTGCCGGGCATGGCAACGATTCATGCAAATTCAGCGCGTGAGGCAATTGCGAAGCTACAAACTTTGCCGCTGCTGGCTGGGGAGAATATTTCCTACCAATTCGTAGCTCCAATTGTTGCGGCAACAATAGATGTGATTGTTCATACAACAATTCTCCAAGCCACGGGTGAACGCCGAATCGTTGAGATTTCTCATGTGACAGGCAGGGTAGAAAATGATCGAGCTGAGATAGAAACGCTCTTCGCTTATACAAACCGAAAGTATCAAGCAGGTTTAGGTGATCCGCTACGAATCTTTAAGAGTTCTGGATCGGAGTGGGTCTCATGAAGCGAGAAGGAACGATTCCTCGAGGTGCGCCGTCTCTTGAGTACTCGCCGACCCTTCGGGGCGAGTTTTCTCAGCAGTACCGACAGATTCCTCGAAATGACTCATCCTTTCGAATTTCTCTTCCAATGCGTCCATTTCTTGCCGCTCTCTCTGGATTTCTCATTGCAGATTTAGCGCTCGGCTCAGTGGTTGTGGCCGTTCCTTTTGCTGCCATAGCGGCTGGAATTCCACACCTACTCAGAAAGCGAAGAGCCGAGCGCCGGCAACTGCAACTTGCTGCTCTCTGGCCAGAACTTCTCGACCATATGATCTCTGGATTGCGCTCAGGTCTATCGATTGCTGAAACCCTTTCCGCTCTCTCGCAACGAGGGCCAGAAATATCGCGTCCCATCTTTAGTGAGTGCCACAGCCTGCTCAAGAGTGGAGCTGATTTGGGATTGATCTTTGCCTATATCAAGAGTCAATTTAATGATCCGGTTGCCGACCAAGTCTGTGAGGTGCTGGATTTTGCGCGAGGGACAGGGAGCCGCGATACCGCAGTAACACTTCGAACATTGGGGGACTTTATTCGAAGTGATATTGCGGTACGTGGTGAGATAAATGCGAAGCTCGGTTGGGTCAAGAACTCAGCTTTAGTAGCTGCCATCGCACCTTGGATATTGTTGCTAATTCTCTCGACTCAACCAAGCACTTTAAGAGCATTTGAAACTCCAGCCGGAAATCTGATTCTGGTGATCGGCGTTACATTGAGCGTGCTCGCCTATTTCTGGATGTCGCGAGTCGGTCGAATTCAAAGTGTTCCAAGGATATTTATAGGAGCGCCAAGATGAGAACCTTGCTAGCTCTCATCGCAGTAGGTCCAGTCCTCTTTCTTGCCATGCATACTCTCTGGCTGGAGTTTCGACATGAGATTGTCACGGGTTATTCCGAAATTAATCTGAAGAAGGAGAGCAAGAAGTCTCGTAGGCAGATTGAATTGGAGTTTCCGCTGATTGTAGAACTCTTTGCAATCTTGTTAGCGGGAAATCAGAGTCCGGCAACGGCTCTTGATCATATTAGTCGTCGTACTGACGGAGAATTCTCCAAGCTCTTACGAGAGGCTGTTGCCCAGATTCAACGCGGCGCGAATTTCTCGCAAGCCCTCGATCTGCTAAGTGCTCGGATTCAATCTCCGTTGGTGCGTCGATTTTGTGATTCATTAATGATTGCAGTTGAACGAGGCTCACCCCTTATTGATGTAGTCAATAGACAAGTTGAGGAAGTCCGCAACGAAGAGCGTTCAAGACTCTTGGCGGCTGCTGGCAAGGCGGAGATAGCTTTGATGATTCCTGTTGTCTTTCTCATTCTTCCAATTTCAGTTCTCTTTGCGCTCTGGCCCTCCTATTTTGCCTTAGGCAGAGGTGTGGGGTTTTAACTCAATCAATCGAGGTAAAGAGAGAAGCGATGGGCGGGGTGATGACCTCGATTGTCGGAGTCGAACTCTGATCAATGGAAAGTATTAATTAAGAGACGAAAACTAGCGCTGGGGGAGTAAATGAAGAAGGTAATAAACAAGAGCAAAGATAAGTGTTTCGGGGGGATTCAAAAGGGATACCTCCTCATCAAATTGAACGTGGAGGGCGATAGGGGTGATGTGCCTGGTTGGGTACTTGTGGTTCTCATGACTACTGGATTGGTTACAGGAATCTGGACTCTGGCAGCTCCACGCATTGATTCAATCCTTAGGAACTCCCTTGATTCCATGAATTCTATTCGGTAAACGCATAACCATTTGGTGAGAAAATTGAGAATCAACTCCTCGGCAAGCCATTTACCTTCGATCCGCTTTCTAACGTTGAAAACAAGCATAAGTAATGAAGGTGGGATTGGCAGATGGCTTAACGACCTTAAGCAAAACGATGTAGGAAACGTTGAAAGCGCTCTGACATTGATTCCACTCATGATTCTCTTTCTGACGGTAGCGCAAGTGGGCATCTCTGTTTACGCGCGAAGTGTTAACGATCAAAAGACTCAAGGAGCTGTTGCTTATGCCGCCATGGGTTCAAATCAAGTTTTGAATTTTGGAGCTAACTCACCTTGGAGCTCGCCATTGATTGCACTTCCATTGCCTGGTGGAGGTTCCGTACTAGTTGGTGAGAGAGCGAATCGAACACCGGGAGTTACCCCGCTCCTTCCGGGTGGAGAGAGTTTTACATCCACAGGAATCGCGGTTCAGGAATGAAGTGGGGTTTTCTCCGAGGAAAATTGGAGGTGAAAGCCCTGGGCATATCTCAAGAATCGCTCGATGGGGGAAGTGCGATAGTGGAGTTTGTCATCCTCGCTGTTCCCTTACTCATTCCAATAATTCTTTACCTCGGAGCAGTTCATGAGAACTCCACGATGACAAGCGATCTTCACAATCTGGCAAGACAGAGCGCGAGAGCATTTATTACAAGCGGCGATGAGAGTTTTGAAGGTGCAAGGTTACAAACGGTGCTAAATATCTTTGAGAGCAAGGTGCTCTCTCGCCACGGCATAAAAGAGGTACCCACGTTGCGGGTGGAGTGTTCAACTTCTCCGTGTCTTACTCCAGATAGTCGAGTGAAGGTAACCGCCACAATCTCACAAATTAATCGAACACTCGGTGGATTCCTTAGGTTCATTCCTACCCCGAACTCCATTATCTCGGCGAGTGACATTCAGATAGTGGATGCATGGAGGTAGGTGCAGCGGGGGAGAGGGATCGCGGAAGTCTCATCATTATGATGATTACCCTGGCACTGGTTTTGTTGGTGAGTTCGCTCGGACTGATAAATATCTCAAATAACTTTCTAGC
>CAIZHC010000264.1 GCA_903932705.1 uncultured Actinomycetes bacterium
GAATCCACGCCTGCAACAAGGGTCATGGCGCAAGGGTAGACTGCGACAGTCAGCGTTGACCACAGCGGGAGCCTTTTCCCGCTCTATTCCAGTTTTCATCCTTAGTACGGGAGTTAGAGATGCGTTTTGGTGTTCTTACAGGTGGCGGAGATTGCCCCGGCCTCAATGGAGTTATTCGCGCAGTAGTCCGCAAGGGCGTCAAAGAGTACGGATACGACTTCGTCGGCTTCCGCGATGGTTGGAAGGGTCCTCTAGAAGGCCTCACCACCACCCTAGATCTCGCAACAACCCGTGGCATCTTGCCTAAGGGCGGAACCATCCTCGGTTCATCACGCACCAACCCTTTCAAGATTGAGGGCGGCGTTGAGCGAATCCAGGAGAATCTCAACAAGCTCGGCATCGATGCGCTCATTGCAATCGGTGGCGAAGACACACTAGGTGTTGCAACAAAGCTTGATGCACTTGGCGTCAAGGTCATCGGTGTTCCAAAGACAATCGATAACGATCTCAACAACACCGACTACACATTTGGATTTGATACATCAGTAAATATCGCAGTTGAAGCGATTGATCGCCTCCACACCACTGCAGAGTCTCACCACCGCGCACTTGTTGTAGAAGTAATGGGTCGCCACGCTGGTTGGATTGCTTTGCATGCAGGTATTGCAGGCGGCGCCGCTGCCGTTTTGATTCCAGAAGTTAAATTCTCAACTGAGAAGGTTGCTGCATGGGTTAACTCTCGCTTCGCAGATGGCTTCGCTCCAATCATTGTTGTTGCAGAAGGTGCAATTCCACAAGATGGAGATATGCAGGTTAAGGATCAGACCCTTGATGCCTTCGGCCACGTAAAGCTCTCTGGTATCGGCGATTGGTTGGCTCAAGAGATTGAGGCAAAGACCGGTCACGAGACACGCACAGTAGTTCTAGGACATATCCAACGCGGTGGATCACCAACTGCATTCGACCGTGTTCTCTCAACTCGCTTTGGATTAGCAGCAATCACCGCTGCGCACGAAGGTAACTGGGGAACAATGGCTGCGCTTCACGGCACCAGCATTGAGATGGTCCCACTCGCCTCTGCAACCGGTGAACTCAAGTTGGTAGATCCTTCACGTTACGCAGAATCCGAGGTCTTCTTCGGATAATTAGTCGTCACCAAGACCTCTAACCTCCTTAGGCTCCTCTCATGACTAACCTCGATAGCTTATTTACGCCTGGACTCATTGCGGCGCAACAACCGCAATGGCCAGGTGGCCCAGATGGCGAACCCGTCGCTAAGGCAGTTGCTGAACTTAAGAAGTTGCCCCCACTCGTCTTTGCTGGAGAGTGCGACAACCTCAAAGCAAAGGTCGCTGAAGCACAAGCCGGTCGCGCATTTTGGCTACAAGGCGGAGATTGCGCCGAGACTTTTGCATCAGCTACCGCGGATTCAATTCGCAATCGCATTAAGACAATTTTGCAGATGGCAGCTGTTTTGCAATACGCCTCTTCGCTTCCCGTTATCAAGGTTGGTCGCATGGCTGGGCAGTTCGCTAAGCCACGCAGTAATGACACAGAAACTCGCGGAGATGTGACACTTCCTGCTTACCGCGGAGATGCTGTTAACGATATCGAATTCACTCCAGAGTCGCGTCAGCCAAATCCTCAACGTTTGGTGCAGGTCTACAACACCTCATCTGCAACACTGAATCTGGTTCGCGCCTTCACGCAAGGCGGATTCGCAGATCTTCGACAGGTGCATGAATGGAATAAGGGCTTTGCCAATGATCCCCGCTTTGGACAGCGCTATGAGCAGATGGCAAATGAAATTGGTCGCGCCCTTAACTTCATGACATCAGCTGGAGTAGATCCAGAGAGTTTCAAGAAGGTTGATTTTTACTCAAGCCACGAAGCGCTGATTCTCGAGTATGAGAAGGCACTCACTCGCATCGATTCTCGCACTGGAAATGCTTACGATGTATCAGGTCACTTCGTGTGGGTAGGGGAGCGCACCCGCCAACTCGATGGTGCTCATCTAGATTTCGCTGCGAAGATTCATAACCCAATCGGAATTAAGCTCGGACCAAAGTCAACGCCTGAAGATGCGCTAACAATGATCAAGATCTTGAATCCAGATAATGAACCCGGCCGCCTTACATTCATCACACGTATGGGTGCAGGTTTAGTTCGTGAGAAGTTGCCAGCCCTCGTTAAGGCTGTAACAGATTCTGGCGCACACGTTCTTTGGGTCTGCGATCCTATGCATGGAAACACATATGAAGCGCCAAGCGGTTACAAGACCCGTCGCTTCGATGATGTTCTAGATGAGGTTCGTGGTTTCTTTGAAGTTCACAAGGCTCTTGGAACTCACCCCGGTGGTATTCACATCGAACTCACTGGCGATGATGTGACCGAGTGCGTTGGTGGAGGAGAGCAGATTTCAGAAGCAGATCTTGCAAACCGCTACGAGACCGCCTGCGATCCGCGCCTGAACCACACCCAGTCATTGGAATTAGCCTTCCTTGTCGCAGAGATGTTGCGCGACCGCTAAATAAGGGGTCTGTTCAATCACCGCTTTGTGAAATACGATTCGCAAATGCTCCTAACTGCCAGCCAAAAGACCCCGGTCGGCACACTTCAACTGATTGCAAATGAACATGTTTTGCTTGCCGCCGGTTTTGGCCCATTGCGTGAACTCAGTGCGCGCCTAGATAAATCCGACTACGACTTGGGTTTCAAGAGCGTCAAAGAGATTCCAATTATCAGCGATCTCATCAAGGATTACTTCGATGGCGACTTCTCAGCGCTTAACGGAATTAAGGTGCGTCAGCCTGGTCCTGAGTTTTCTCAAGCGGTGTGGAAGGCGATGCGCAAGATTCCAGCAGGCAAGACTATGAGTTATGCGGAATTAGCTGACCGCGCTGGTTCACCCGCTGCAGTTCGAGCTGCAGGAAGTGCATGTGCCCGTAACTTAATCGCACCAATCATTCCCTGCCATCGCGTCGTAAAGACGGGTGGCGAGCTTGGTAATTACGCTTATGGACTCCACTTTAAAGAGGAGTTACTACGATTTGAAGGCGCGCTGCACTAACTCAGGTAGCACGGAATTAACTTTGGCAATCTCATCCATCGAAACATCGAGATGAGTAACTAGGCGCAATATTGTTGGTCCAACCGTGCTCGCCAAAATTCCTGCAGACTTCAGAGTTACACTTATATCGCTTGCAGAGATATGAGAGCCAGTTAAATCAAGAATAACGATATTGGTGTCGACCTCGTCGGGATTAACCACATGTGGAGCAACTACATGAACCGCACGAGCCAACGACTTAGCGTTCTCATGGTCATTTGATAACCGCTCGATATTGTGGGTGAGAGCGAAATCTGCTGCAGCTGCCAACATTCCAATTTGTCGCATTCCAGCGCCATACCGCTTACGCCAAATGCGTGCGCTAGCAATTCGCTCTTTATTGGAGAGCATCATGGAGCCGACTGGAGCACCAAGTCCCTTTGAGAAGCAAACAGAGACAGTGTCGAAATGCTTTCCATATTCGAGGAACGAGACCCCTGAAGCAACGTGAGCATTCCAAATGCGCGCGCCATCAAGGTGCATCGTCAAACCAAGTTTCAATGATTCCGTGCGAAGTGTGCGGATCTCATCGATTGACTGCACCGTTCCGCCGCCGAAGTTGTGAGTGTTTTCTACCGCAATTGCCGTGGTTGAAACTTGATACGGACCTGAATCCGGGCGCGCAATGTGGAGTGGATCGGATGCACGCAGCGCGCCACGAGGTGACTCCCAGGTACGCGTTGTGATTCCACTAAATGCAGCCCCTGCGCCAAGTTCAGCGCGAACAATATGAGAGAAAGTTTCAGTAATGAGTTCTTCGCCAGGTTTTACTAATTGGCGGATCGCTAATTGGTTTGCGAGTGAACCTGTTGGTGTAAATAATCCGCCCTCAAATCCAAAGAGGGCAGCGACGCGCTCCTCTAAAGCATTTGCACTCGGATCATCACCGTAAACATCGTCTCCTACCGGAGCGGCAAGCATGGCCTCTCGCATCGCTTGAGACGGCTTAGTTACGGTATCGGAGCGCAGATCAATCATGGGGCAATCTTCTCATGTTCATCGACTGGTGCACTCGGAGTTGTATCGTCAAAGAGAATTACAAGATAGAGACCGGCCATCATGCATAGTCCGCCAATACCAATGCGCCAGGTCAATTTTTCATGAACGAGGGCGATCCCAAAGATTGCAGCGAAGATGTACTCCATAGTGAGAACAATTCCAACGCTAGTAGCCGCCATAAATGATTGCGCCCAGGTCTGGATAATGAAGGCAAAAGCGCTGGCAAAGAGCGCGGAGTAAATAACTACCGCCCAAACACCTTGATCGTGAGGGGCATGAAACCCTCCCTTGAAGGATGCGCAGAGTGCGAGGAGACCGACGGTAGCCATCTGAATCATTGTGAGGGCATATGAATCTCGATCAGGACTCCATCGACTCAACCCAATAATGTGCAGAGCGAAGAAGAGGGCGCCGATGAGAACGAGCAATTCACCATGACCAATAGCCAGACCATGGAAGGAGAGAATCGCCATCCCTATCGTTGCTAGAGCTACTGCGCCCCATTGAATCCGCGAAATGTGGTGTCTGAAAAATATGGCCCCGATGAGCGGGACAAAGACTGCGTAGAGGCCAGTGATGAATCCTGTTTTCGCGACAGTGGTTTGGGTAAGCCCAAAAGTTTGAAAGATGTAGCCCGCGCCAAGCAAGAGTCCTGCAAAGACCCCGCGGAGCAAAAAATTTCCATTGATGTGGCGAAAGGCTTGAGGGCGCAAAATCGCCATCAAGAGCGCGGCAACGATAAAGCGCCATGCGAGAAAAGAGTTAACGTCAATGCGATCGAGGGAATCCTTCATGATCGCGAAGGTGCTACCCCAGACCAGTGCTACAAAAAGCAGCAGGAGAGTTGGGATTGATTTATGTTCTTTTAAACTCACTTACGCTTTGCCCGCATCTTTTTGAGCAGAGCGATCTCTGCTCCATGCTCAGGCTCTTGTCCTGGAGTTTCAAGGATGAGTGGTGCGCTTTGAACTGCTGGGTGATTGATCAGCTCTTGGAAAGCGTTGAGGCCAATCTCTCCATCGCCTAAGTTCTGGTGGCGATCTTTTAACGCTCCGCACACGTCCATAGAGTCGTTGGTGTGAATCAATTTAATTCTCTCGATTCCAACCAGAGAAACCAAGAGATCAAGAGTCTCTGTCATTCCACCCTTTTTAGCAATGTCGTGTCCTGCGGCAAAGACGTGGCAGGTGTCGAGACAGACTCCAACTTTTGGATGCCACTCCAGAGCTTCGAAGTACATCAAGAGGTCATCTAGCTTCTTAACAAGTGATTGACCTTGGCCAGCTGTTGGTTCCAGAAGCAACCAAGGATCCTCATCCTTTAACTTTTTAAGAACAGGCATCATGCCCTTCTTAATCTGCTTCCATGCTGTTGGTACATGAGCAACATCTACTGCTGAACCGGTGTGAATAACAGTTCCAAGAGCGCCTATCTCTTTGGCTCGCTTGAGTGAGTATGCGGTGGAGGCAACGGAATTCTCATACGTGGCAACGGTCGGTGAGCCAAGGTTGATGAGGAACGGGGCATGCACGTAGGTGTGAATATCAAGTTCGCCAGCGCGATCGCGAAATGCAGTATCTGCGGCGAGGTTCGCTTCGGGCATCGCCCACCCGCGAGGATTTGATGCAAAGACTTGGATCGCTTCAGCCTCAGTGGTGAGCGCGTATTCAATGGAACGCTTAGCCATGCCTCCAGATGTAGGAGTATGCGCGCCAATGCGAGGGAGGTTTGCTTGAAGACTCATAGAGCGAGCCTACCCGAGGGTTATGTACACCGTAGATCCGCGCTTGACCTTGCTGCCGACTTTAGGGGAGACGTTTGTGACGTGTTTTCCAGCGCCAATCTTACGAACGATAACCTTAAGCTGAAGATTCTCTAACTCAGTTGTCGCAGCCGTTCGAGTGAGCGAGTAGACGTTGGGGATATAAACGCTCGCTGAACCTTCAGAGACAACCAGATTTACGGTAGTGCCTGGAAGTACTGGTGAGGTTCCATCTGGGGTCTGGGAGATAACACTTCCGGCAGGAACGGTGTCGCTGTAATCAAAGCTTTGATTAACAGTGAGCCCTGCTGCGCTAAGTTCATTCTGCGCTTGATCACTGGTAAGCCCTACATATGAGTTGATAGCTATCGGGGCAGCGCTATCAGAGGTGGATGGCGTAGGGGTTGGAGTCGGAGTAGGAGTCACTATCGGTTGCGCGCCTTTAGACAGGACGAGGGCAACAGTTGCGCCTTGCTTCAAGTGAGCACCTCCTCCTGGAGAGGAAGAGATGACTTCACCAGAGGGAACTTCGGAGTCATACTGCTTAACCGAGACAACAGTCTTCATCCCGATATTGGAGAGAGTGCTTGTGGCATCAGCCAAATTCATCCCCACCAC
>CAIZHC010000265.1 GCA_903932705.1 uncultured Actinomycetes bacterium
TGCACCGTTCTTGGTTCGCAAAACTATTTCCTCATCGAGGATGGATGCGCTCCAGATTGAAGTATCTGAGTAGATGGTTATGCGGGGGTTGGCTCGAACCGCATCCATTAATAGTGAGGCAGAATCAAAATCGTGGTGGAGAGATTGATCAAAATCTTGCACTCCCGTGTGGCGCCAATATTGGCCGCCTAACCTTTTGCCGGCATCTATCAGGGCCACATCACAACCGGCATTTGCAGCATATTTAGCTGCGTTAAGACCTGCTGGACCCGCGCCCACGACAATCACCTGGTGCTTACGCTCCATCTTGAATCCTTACCTGCATTCCATCACAGATTTCTACTAGGCAACTTCGTTGATTACTCTCCCCATCAACTATTACCAAGCAATCAAAGCAGGCACCAATTCCGCAGAAGACTCCTCGCGGTTTTGATTTTCCTCGCGTGAAGCGCGTGACTCGCTCGTGGTTTGCCAGGAGGGCAGCAGCAAGAGTCTGCCCCTCGCTCGCCTCTAGAGAGTTGCCCTCAAAGAAGAAATGGATCATGCAACCGCACCTTGCACAAAGCGAGCGGGGGAAAAGGGAGTCGGATCCATGAAAGCACTTTCTCCGGTCAGAATCTCTGCAATCAATTGGGCGCTGGCTGGAGCCAGACCGATCCCCGCACCTTCATGACCGGCGTTATGCCAAAGCCCCTTAATCTGCGCATCCTCTCCAATAACAGGTAGGTGATCAGGAGCATAAGGTCTAAAGCCGCGGTAGGCGCGTAGAAGTTGTACCTCAGCCAAGATTGGGAAGAGCTCAATTGCTTGTCGTGCTAAGAGACGCAAGATGGAGTAATCAATTCCCTCTTTAAAACCAACTCGCTCTCTTGAGGCGCCAATCAAGATTGTCCCGCTCTGCGTACCTTCAACAACGGCGCTGGACTGCAAGTCCGCGGCGCCACTTGCCACGTTCGCTACATATTCTGCATCGTAAACTTTATGAAAGATTATTTTATGCATTGGAACAGTTACCAAAATAAACCCACGTCTTGGCGCAATAGGTAGATGTGTGCCAGCAAGTTCGGCAATCTCACCGGCCCATGTTCCTGCCGCATTAATAACAACTGGACTACTTATAAAACCTGACGTTGTTTCTACCCCAACAATCTTTCCACCCGAGCTCTTAATACTCGTTACGGCAACGCTCGGTAGAAATTGTCCACCTCTATCTGTGATGTATTTGAGGGTATGCGCAGTCGCAAGCATTGGTTGGCACTGTGAATCCTGCGGATAAATTGCGCCTTCTGTTATGGAATGTGAGAGATGAGGTTCTAAATTACGCAACTCTGATGCTGAGATATCTTGTGCATCAACGCCGACACCTCGTTGCCGTGATGTAAGTTCACGCAGACCTGAAACGCCGGCATCACTTCGCGCAACAACAATTCCACCCTTTGCCTCTAACTCAAAAGAGTTACCAATCTCCTGTGCTAGTTCAAACCACCCATCCCTAGAGCGGAGGGCAAGATCTAACTCTGGACCGGGCTCTTTATCGCTGACAAGAATATTTCCCTCGCCAGCGCTCGTTGTACCACTCGCTAAAGTTCCGCGATCTATCACCAGTACTTTTAATCCAGCTCTGGTCAGTGCATATGCGGTGGTCGCCCCAACTATGCCCGCGCCAATTACTATGGCATCGCATCGTTCTGGTCGGCTCACTCGGCAATAATAGGGACACTAGCCTCATTTAAAAGGTGTAGATAGACTCTTTCATATGAGCGGATTACGTTGGGGTTTCTTAAGTGCTGGCGGCATTGCAACCGCGGTAGCAGATGATTTTCGCATCGCAGGAATTACTATCCAAGCGGTTGGTGCACGGGATTTGGGAAAGGCGAATGCCTTCGCCGATAAGTTTGGAATCCCAAATCGCCATCAAGGCTACGAAGCGCTAGTAAATGATCCAGAAGTGGATGTTGTTTATGTATCAACTCCTCACCCGTGGCACCATCAGCACACCCTTCTCGCTTTATACGCCGGCAAGCATGTGCTCCTTGAGAAGCCATTTACTATCAATGCTGGCGAAGCCCAAGAGATTAAA
>CAIZHC010000266.1 GCA_903932705.1 uncultured Actinomycetes bacterium
AGATGTTGGTTCATCTGCAATCAAAATATCAGGAGTAAGGGCAAGTGCGCGAGCAATACCAACGCGCTGGCGTTGTCCTCCTGAGAGTTCGTGTGGGTAACGGTTGCGGTAACTGCGTGGGAGTTCAACGCTGGCCAACAAATCTTCAACCATCTTGTCGAGCTCTTTATCCTTAGCGATTCCAGCTAAGTAGAGAGGCTCTCCAATGCTCTCGCCAATTGGAAGACGCGGGTTCAATGAGCTAGCTGGATCCTGGAAGACGATTCCAGTGTTGCGACGAATCTGGCGAAGTTCCTTATTTGTCGCACCGCTAATATCCTGACCGACAACCTCAAGGCGTCCAGATTTAATCGGAAGCAATCCAATTGAGGCACGACCAACTGTGGTCTTACCCGAGCCAGATTCTCCAACAAGACCAACAATCTCACCAGGGAAGATTTCAAGGGAGAAATCTTCAACTGCCACGAAGGCAGGAATGCGTCCGCGCTTTGGATATTCGATGGTGACATTGCTTAATTTCAAAACAGGTTGAGCCGCCGCTTGGCTCGGCTCCAGGATGCGCATCTGAGTGCTTCCAAGCTTAGGAACAGAAGCGAGCAGTTGTTGCGTGTAAGGATGATTTGGGCGATTGAAAATCTGATCTGCAGTTCCATGTTCGACCATATTTCCGCTCTGCATAACCATGATCTCATCCGCCATATCGGCGACAACACCCATATCGTGGGTGATGAGCAAGATTCCGGAGTTGAGGCGGGAACGCAAGCCACGCATCAAATCGAGAATTTCTGCCTGAACAGTTACATCAAGAGCAGTGGTTGGTTCATCCGCGATCAAGAGCGCAGGATCGCAGGCAAGTGCTTGTGCAATCATTGCGCGCTGGCGCTGACCACCAGAGAGTTGGTGCGGATACTTATCGACAGAACGCTCTGGATCTGGAATTTCAACCATTGAAATTAATTCAATCGCACGAGCTTTCGCTTCTGAAGGTCCCATATCAAAGTGATTGCGTAGAGTTTCCATAATCTGAAAACCGATTGTGTAAACCGGGTTGAGAGCGGTCATAGGCTCTTGGAAGATGTATGAAACTTCCTTTCCACGGTACTTCTGCAACTTCTGAATTGGAGCTCCAAGGACCTCTTCATCCTTAACCTTGATGCTGCCAGTTACGCGTGCATTGGAAGCCAGAAGACTCATCACTGCCATAGCGACCGTGGACTTACCCGAACCTGATTCGCCCACAATGGCGAGGGTCTGCCCTGCTTCTACTTCAAAGTTGATGTGATTAGCCGCTGGGTACCAGATTCCATCAACCCAGAACTCAACTGAGAGATCTGATACGCGAAGTACAGGTGAGGACATTTAGCTAACCGCCTTAATTGTGTCTGCCATGATGTGTGAAAGGATTGTCGAGTGAATAACCGAGAGATTTTCCGTCCGAGAACCAACCTCAACCTTGCGGTATTCGGCGTAGTTATCTGCGGACTTTTCACGTGGTCGAATTTTTACGATGCCAGCACCGCTTCCAAGATAGCTAGCTCGTTGGTTGCGCTCTTCGCGCTCATCTCTATTTACATCTTCTTGGTCCGCCCCAAAATAGTTTTCGGTGATGAAGGAATGATCATCGTCAATCCCCTTCACGAATACACCATCGCATGGAGTGACGTTCTTATGATTGACACTCGTTGGGCGCTTACCGTTGAAACCACGGAGTTCAAAGTTTACGCATGGGCGGCTACCGCCTCGGGACGAAAGCGTCGCAGCATCCACCACACTGAGGTGCGAGGACTTGATATCGACCAAGGTGGAAGCATCCGAACCGCGGACTCCCCCTTTACCGATAGCGGCGCTGCTGCTTTTCGCCTCAGAGCGAAGTTGAAGAAGTTTCAAGAAGGAAAGATTGAACAATCCCTTGCCACTAGCAAGCAGAGTCAATTCCAACTCTTCTCGCTCGCTCTGATTGCCTTGGGTGCTGCAATCGCGATAACTCTGCTGGGACATTAAAGCCACTAGTTCTTCTCAGCGCTCTGACGTTCAGCGGCGCGATCTTTACGTGAGATGCGTCGACGTTGTCGCGGATCAAATGCATCGCGCAAACCATCTCCGATGAAGTTAACTGATAGAGCCACAATGATGATGATCAATCCTGGCCACCAGAAGAGCCAAGGACGGGTCGTGAAGGAGTCTTGGTACTGGCTAATCAAAAGACCGAGTGAGACATCTGGTGGAACAACACCAAAGCCGAGATAACTCAGCGCTGCCTCGAGCAAGATTGCTCCAGACATCAATAGCGTAACGTTCACGATAATGACGCCAATGGCATTTGGAAGAATGTGCTTGAAGATAATTCTGCGATTGCTTGCACCAGCTACACGAGCAGCATCCACGAACTCTCGTTCACGCAAGGTGAGGAAATCACCACGCACTAAGCGCGAAAGCCCGCCCCAGGAGACGAGTCCCAGGAAGAGAGCTAAGAAGAGAACTCCCTTGCTACCGAAGTGGTATCCAAGAACGGAACCGAGAACGATGACTGGAACGGTGATGATGAAATCCACTAAGCGCATCAAGGTTGCATCAATAACACCACGGTAGAAACCAGCAAGCGCGCCTACGATGATTCCAAGTGCACCCGCTACTAGACCGATCACAACCATTACTTCAAGTGAGCGTTCCGCCCCGCGCATTACGAGCGAGAAGTAATCGCGACCCAAATCGTCTTGACCAAATGGGTGATCACCCAAACCAAAGTGCTTGCCCGGGATGAGATTTAAGGTTGGGCAACCTGGGAGTTCGATCGGGCAACCATCGGTTCGAAGTGTTGGAAGATCGGTGATCTTGTACTTCCACCAGCCGCCATAACCAATTCCAAAAATCTTAAATCCGAGTGCGCTAAAGACAAAGAGAACGAGTGAGAAGAGCGCGATAAGAGAGATCATGGCTCCGCGGTGGCGGAAGAAACGCTTAAGGACAATCTGACCTTGGCTTAAGCCCTCGGTCTCCTTGTTGAAGATATCTCCATCGACAATCTCTTCAACCTTATTCTTGCGGGAGAAAATAGCCATTATTTCTTACCTACCACTCTGATTCGAGGATCCAACGCTGAGTACAAGAGATCTGCCACCAAGTTAGCCATGATGACGAGTGATGAGGTGAAGAGGAAAACACCCATCAATAAGTTGAGATCTTGGTTGTGAACGGCAAGGTTAAATTGCGTTCCCATACCGTGCCATCCAAAGACACTCTCGGTAATAATCGCTCCACTCATAATCGCAGCGAAGTCGACTACCAAGATAGTTGTGATTGGGATCAAGGTATTTCGGAAGGCATGCCGCATGATGACGGTGCGCTCAGAGAGTCCCTTCGCGCGAGCGGTGCGGATGTAATCCTGGTTCATCACTTCAAGCATTGTTCCGCGTGAGTAACGGATGTAACCCGCCATCGTGATCAAGATAAGAGCGATTGTTGGAAGCAACAGGTGCAAAACTGTATCGAGTGAAGAGAACCAGAAATTGCCCTCTGGCAGAAGATCATTCGATTGGCTAATTGTTGGAATTGGTCGTTGGTGGATTGCATCTGTGTTGATGTAAGGCACCCAGGTCTTCATTAATTTATCGATGATGAAGAGGATTCCTGCAAAGAGCGAGGTAAAAACGCTAGTACGAATTACCGGACGACGATCAATCTTCGCAAATAGGTAAGCAACACCGACGGCAATTGCGATGGTGATAAGTAGCATCACCAAGATTGTGAGCAGGTTTGCATCTTTCTTCAAGAAATATTGAACTGGGAAGTAGAGCAAGAAACCAATGATGATTACGGTGATGGAAGAACGAAGAGCTGCCTTATTGGAGATTCCAGTTGAGAGATAGGTAATTCCAACTGCAAAGGCGAGACCCAAAATCAACATGGTGATTGGGCCAAGTCCAGGATGAGTAAACCATTTAGTGACGCTCAATAGCGTCAAAATCACAGCGGTAGCTCCGCCGGCAACTCCAAAGATTGCAAAGACTCGCTTTCTGGTACCGCTAATAATCGCAGCCCAGAAGAAACCGGAGACCGCTGAAGCAGAGAGGATCCAGAGGGGTGCAATCTTTCCGTTCAAAAGGAAGTTGTTAAAGCTAATCGCTAGGTAAGCCTTAAGCAGAACAGCAACCCAGAAGATTGGAAGGGAGTACATCAAGAAAGCGATGAAGGTCATCGCGTAGTCAAAGCGACTGTATTGACGTAAAGCCGAAACAATTCCTAGTCCAAGACCAAAGAGGATCGCCAGCAAAAATGAGAGAAGAATTAAACGAATAGTGATTGGAATTGCATTTGAAATAGCGGTACTTACTGGGTTCTGATCACGCGTCAATCCAAGATCAATGTGACCCGTAAAACCCTTCAAGATGCCTTTGAGCCAGATGAAGTAACGAGCTGGGGGTGGAACATTGAGGTGTAGCTCGCGGATAAGAGCAATCAACTTCTGATGTGCCTGAGGTGCGGTACTTCCACGCAGACCCTCGGTGGGATCACCAGCATACGCAGCCGCGTTATAGATCAAGAAGCTTGACCCAAATAGGATCACAAACATAACCCCGATGCGCCGGCTGATATAGGCGAACATGAAACCCTCTGTTCTACTTTAATAAATATTTGGAAATCTAATTAATAATTCTAAAGGAAGATATAAATCTTTAACTTAGAAGAAGTGGTGTTGGAATAAATCCAACACCACTTCTCTATCCCCTACAGGGGTTTACTAATTACGAGCACATTTTCTATGCACTCATCTTCTTAAAAAGTGGCTAGAAGCCGCTTCTTAGAAGTGCCAGGTCCAGAAGTTCCAGAACAAGCTTGGAGACAATGGAGCTGGGACGATACCGGATAGTCCGGAGTTGAATGCGGTGACTTCTGGGTTCTGGAAGATACCCAAGAAGAATGCATCCTTCGCAACAGCTTGCTCGATCAAAATACGGTAACGATTTACTGTATTCGAAGCGAGTGTTGTCTTCTGGAGTGCAGCACAAGTGCTGTTGATGACTGGATCATTGATACCTGTGTAGTTAGATCCGCCGCCAGCTTGGAAGATTCCGCAAGCCTGTGCATCTTGTGGGTTTGCAGTCTGATCGAAGATGAAGAAGTGAGCGTCGTACTGAGTCAACGTCAACTTTCCACCCCAACCAGCTGTTGCTGGTGCTGTGACCTTGAAACCAGCTTGTGCTTCTGCGGCAATGATCAAAGCTGCCTCAGAGGTACGGCGTGTGTTTCCTGGTGAACCCCAGAGAAGGTTGATAGCAATTGGTGTGCTGCCGTTTCCAGCTGTTGGGTACCACTTCTTAACCAAACGCAAAGCCTGAGCTGTACGTGAAGCTTGTGTACCTACGTTGTAAGCAGCCATTCCGTTCACGCTTGCAGCGTGATCGTATTGTGGGTTACCTGGAAGGGTGATTACAGAACCAAGAACAAGTGCATCTGGGTTGATTGGTTGTACCAACTTCTGAACGATGTCAGCGCGTGGGTAAGCAAGCAAGAATGCCTTGCGGAGATCTGCAGCCTTCTGGCCACCTGACATTGCAAATGGACCTGTGTATGTATCAGATCCGCTTGATGCAACGCGGAGCTCAATGTGCTCGAAAGCAAGTGAGCTGGTGGTCAAGACCTTAGCGGTCTTGATTGCCTTGAGCTGTGCAACTGCGTCAGCAGTTGGTTGGCCTTGGTAGACATCTGCATCGCCGTTAGCAATTGCTTGAGCTGAAGGTGAACCATCAGCAATGCCTTGCTTGATAACCAATGTGTTGATGCCTGAAAGTGCTGGACCAGAGTTGTAGTTAGGGCTAGCTACCAAAGTGATTTGGTTGCTGTCCACAGACTTAACATGGTACGCACCATTGTTTACGAGAAGCAATGGGTTTGTTGAGCTGTCAACGGTGGTGAAGTTGTAGCTGTTGCTCCAGATCTTTCCAAGTGCTTGAAGCGCCTTGGTGTTCTTTGAAGTTACTTCAGATACGAACTTAGCTGTTGCAGCTGCAGCATCTGCTACTGATCCAAGTGAGGTCTTTCCATCTGCCAACTCTTGAAGAGCGTGAACAGACATTGGCTCGAGGCCAGGACCGTTTAGGAGGTAGTCAGGAATCTGTGAGTCATACTTGAAGGTGATGCTCATGTTGTTGTTGCTGAGTGTTGGGATACCAGCAATATGTGAATCGTAAACGCCACCGTAGTTAACGGAGTTGAATGCGCTTCCGGTTGCACCAGATGGATCGCCAAGGCCAGCAGCCTTTGAGTAATCAGAGCTTGTTGTCACGTGCCAGAGAAGTAGATCTGCAGCAGTGATTGGAGCTCCATCAGACCAGACGCGTCCTGGTGCGATTGTGTATGTGACTTCAAAGTCAGTTGGGAGATTCTTTGTGATCTTCCATGTTGCAAGCTTTGGATTAGGGACGATGTTTAGCTTGTCGTCATAGTAAAACATTGGGAAACCTGTGAGGTACTGAACGTCACCGTTGATAACAATGTTTGTATCAGGTGTGATGTTGTTGTACGACGTAAAGGTGTTGCTCTCAATTGCAACGACTGTGCTACGAGTATCAGCATGTGCTGGAACCGCAACGAAGCCGATAAGCGCAACTGACGCCGCAGAAACTGCTGCGACGAGAGAACGCGACTTAAGGCGTGCTTTCATGTTTTCTCCTTAATAGGTGAGCCTGCAAGTCTCGCCGAGTTTTTGGCTACGGCAATACCAGCCTGCACGAGGGGTACCAAGTGGGGTCATCTTGCCCTATTTGTCGGGTTCTTATCAATAGAGTAGGGGCATGACCTACGGCACCTCCCCCGGCGAGCGCTTTGCATTTACGCCTGGCACCCAAATTTCGGGCAAATTGGGTCGAACTGGGGTTATTTCCACCCCTCATGGAGAGATCCAGACCCCTGCTTTCATCCCTGTGGGTACCAAAGCAACCGTAAAGGGCGTTCTTCCCGAGAGTATGACAGCGTTGGAGGCTCAGGCTCTGCTATCTAACGCCTATCACCTATATTTACAGCCCGGTCCAGCCATTGTTGATGAAGCGGGTGGCCTCGGCTCTTTCATGAATTGGCCCGGCCCAACCTTCACCGATAGCGGCGGATTTCAGGTTCTCTCCCTCGGAGTGGGCTTTAAGAAGGTTATTGCCATGGATACCGAGACTTTCCGCTCAGATGAGGTGCCCGAAGAACGCTTGGGGCGCGGGGCTGTGCCGAGTCTGAGCTTGGCACAAAACTTGTTGTTGACGCGCCATGATGCTGTGGCTTCGCAAGGCTTGG
>CAIZHC010000267.1 GCA_903932705.1 uncultured Actinomycetes bacterium
ATATTCTCGCAAGAGATGCGTGGAGGTAAGCGCTTAGTCTTTCTTGATAGTGGTGCGACGAGCCAGAAACCAATTCAAGTGATGGATGCAGAGCGAAACTTCTATTCAACTACCAACGCTGCTGTGCATCGCGGAAGTTATCTCTTAGCTGAGCGAGCAAGTGAAGCCTTTGAGGGGGCAAGAGATCGGGTGGCACAATTTATTGGCGCCCAATCTCATGAGATTGTTTTCACGAAGAGTGCAACTGAAAGTCTCAACCTCCTGGCGGTCTCCTTCGAGCGCACCTCAGGTTCACTACAAATAAAAGCGGGCGATGAGATAGTTCTTTCAGAGTTGGAGCATCACGCCAATCTCATTCCTTGGCAGGAACTAGCTAAGCGAACCGGTGCGGTTTTAAAGTGGTTCGAGATGAAAGACGATGGTTCTCTTGATCTCTCTAACATTGATCACATCATCACGCCAAAGTGCAAAGTTGTTGCAATCACTCATCAATCAAATGTTCTGGGTTCAGTTCCAGATATCGCACCTATCATTGCCGCGGCCCACGCGGTTGGAGCGGTCTTTGTATTGGATGGATGCCAATCTGTCCCGCATCAGCCGGTAAATGTGCAAGAGCTTGATGTGGATTTCTTAGTCTTCTCGGGACATAAAGCACTTGGACCTACAGGTGTAGGCGTTTTGTGGGGACGTCATTTATTCCTCTCCCAGATGGAACCTTTCCTTTACGGCGGCTCAATGATTGAAACAGTCACAATGACTGAATCAACATGGGCGCAAGCACCCAAGAGATTTGAAGCCGGTGTGCCAAATATGGCGCAAGCGGTTGGCCTCGCAGCTGCACTTGATTATTTAGATGAAGTGGGACTCTCCAATATTCATCAATGGGAATCTCATCTCACCCAATTGGCCCTCAACGGGTTGAAAGAGATTGATGGCGTTAAAGTTATTGGGCCACAAGGCATCGCAAATCGCGGGGGAGTCATCTCCTTCACAATTGCTGGTCTGCACCCCCATGACATTGGACAGGTAATGGATCAATATGGTGTTGCGGTCCGTACCGGCCATCACTGCGCTTGGCCATTGATTCGCAAACTCGGATTGACTGGAACTACAAGAGCTTCTTTCTACCTCTACAACGATGAATCAGATGTTGAAGTTTTTCTTGAATCTGTCGTCGGCGCAAGAGATTATTTTGGAAACCGCTGATGGAACTTGATTCGCTCTATCAAGAGGTAATCCTCGATCATTATAAGAAGCCGCACCATAAAGGCCTCCCAGTGGGAGAGATACAAGTTCACCACGTAAATCCCAATTGTGGTGATGAAATCACACTTAGCCTCTCCATTAGAGCTGGGAAGGTTGAAGATCTGATTTGGGATGGAGTCGGTTGCTCAATTTCTCAAGCCAGTGCCTCCATCATGAGTGATCTTGTAAGCGGCAAGTCCGTGGAAAGCGCGCGCATTGCCCTGCAAGAATTCACTGAATTAATGCAGAGCAAGGGGACAATCAGCGGGGACGAAGAGATCCTCGAGGATGCGATTGCTCTCGCCGGTGTTTCGAAATTTCCAGCGCGAGTAAAGTGTGCGCTGTTGAGTTGGATGGCATTTAAAGACGCAGCAATTCAGAATGGAGCAGAACTATGAGCGAACAACAACTGGCTACTCTTGATGAAGTCACAGAGGCGTTAAAAGATGTTATCGATCCCGAGCTTGGAATAAATGTCGTGGATCTTGGGTTGGTCTATGAGATGAGCGTTAATGAGGCAAATGTTGCGGTCTTGGATATGACCCTCACCTCAGCTGCATGTCCGCTTCAGGACGTCATCGAGGATCAAGCTCGTCAAGTTTTAGCTGACATCACCTCAGATGTTCAGATCAATTGGGTTTGGATGCCACCTTGGGGTCCAAACAAGATTACTGATGATGGACGCGAACAACTTCGCGCTATCGGCTTTACCGTCTAACGTTCTTTAAGGAACAGATATGTCAATGAACTCCATGGGTGCACACTCTGCCATGCGCTCTTTAACTCGCGATCCTGCAGTTAAAGATATGAGGCTAAAACCAGGGACAGTTAAGCGCATATGGAGCTTTGCAAAGCCATTCAAGCTCTATCTTCTTATCTTCTTGGTCATGATTATTGTCGACTCTCTGCTCACCGTCGCATCCCCATTGCTGCTTAAGAACCTGATTGACAAGGGAGTCATTCCGCACAACGGTCGAATCGTCACTCAGATGGCGTTGATAGTCGGAGCCATCGCTATCGCAGATACATCCGTAAGTCTGGTTTCAAGATGGTTTTCCTCTCGCATCGGCGAAGGTCTTATCTACGAGATGCGTACCCAGGTTTTCTCGCATATCCAGAAGCAATCAATCGCTTTCTTTACGCGGACTCAAACAGGCGCGTTAATCTCGCGAATCAACTCAGATGTGATTGGTGCGCAGAACGCATTTACAAATACTCTCTCTGGAGTTCTAAGCAACATCCTAACTTTGACGCTCGTCGCAGCGGCGATGGCCACCTTGTCGTGGCAGATCACTCTAGCCTCGCTTCTCTTGCTTCCACTCTTTTTAATACCAACCAAATGGGTAGGTAAGAAGATTCAGAGCCTGACGCTGGCATCCTTTAATCTCAATGCCGAGATGGCTTCAACGATGACTGAGCGCTTTAACGTTTCTGGGGCCCTCTTAGTTTCGCTTTATGGCGAGCCTGCGAAAGAGCGGGAAGGATTTCGCGCTAAAGCCCGACGCGTTGCTGACATTGGTATCCATACTGCAATGCTCAATCGAATATTTTTCATGTCGATCACAACAATTGCGGCCCTCGCTACCGCCTTCGCCTACGGCATCGGCGGCCATCTTGCGATCTCTGGCGCCATAACAGTTGGCTCACTTCTCGCTATCACCACACTCTTAGCAAGACTCTATGGGCCTCTTACCTCTCTTTCGAATGTTCGAGTAGACGTGATGACGGCGCTGGTTTCATTCGAGAGAGTATTTGAAGTTTTAGATTTGGAACCGATGGTTCGTGATCGAGATGCGGCTAAGGCGATCACAGTTGCTCGCCCATCCATAGAATTTGATCACGTGCAATTCTCATATCCAAAATCAACTGAGATTTCCCTCGCATCTCTTGAACTTGCGGCTAAGGCGGAGATGGTTGATTCTGGAGTTGTTTTAGAAGATGTTTCGTTCTACTGCGAACCGGGTTCTTTCACCGCAATTGTTGGCCCTTCAGGTGCGGGAAAGAGCACAATCTCAGGTTTGCTTCCAAGACTTTATGATGTGACCAAGGGAAGTATCAAGGTTGCAGGTGAAGATATTCGCGATCTCACCCTCGCATCCCTCAGGCATGAAATCGGCGTTGTCACGCAAGATTCACACATGTTCCACGACACGATTGATGCAAATCTCCGTTATGCAAAATCGGATGCAACACTTGCAGAAATTGAAGCAGCATGTAGAGCTGCACAGATTTGGAACTTCATTGAGTCGCTTCCAAACGGTCTAGATACTGTTGTAGGCGAGCGTGGTCATAGATTGAGTGGGGGAGAGAAGCAGCGCTTAGCAATTGCTCGCCTCTTGCTTAAGGCGCCAAGCATTGTGATCTTGGATGAGGCAACGGCGCACTTAGATTCTGAAAATGAAGCCTTGGTGCAGGAAGCACTTGAGGTGGCTTTGGAAGGTCGCACAAGTATTGTTATCGCGCACCGTTTATCCACCGTTCAGAAGGCCGATCAAATATTGGTCTTGGAAGCCGGTCGGATAGTGGAGCGAGGCACTCACGAAGAATTAGTCACGCGAGGCGGTTTGTATTTTGATCTCTACCAACGTCAGGTTTTAGGCACAGCCCAATAGCCTTTAGTTATCAGTAATTTGTAGTTGTTGATTTCTCATGATTGCACTCTTGCCGGTGATTGTTTCTCTTCCCGCGTTGGCAATTACTACTGCAATGTAGGGAAGAAATACCGCTCCAGCCATGGCAACCCATCTATAAGGGTTAGGCAGAAAAATGGTGGAGATAAAGCATCCGGTTCGAACCATCATGGATATGAAATATCTGCGCTGTCTTCCACGTTGTTCAACCGAAAGAGCATCCTGGGCGCTTGTGATGACAATGGGAGATGGATTCTTCTTCTTTCCATCGCTGCGTGCGCTCATTCGCCAAGCCTAAGACCCCTCTGGAGTTCGCGCCTCTTTTAAGTACGCGTGAGTAGTGGCTAATCTGCTCCCATGACTTCATCGCCGCAAGGTCCAAGAATTGTCTTTGTTACCGGCGGAAATCGCGGAATTGGTCTCTCGATTGCCCGAAGTTTTGCCACTGAGGGAAACTTGGTCATCGTCTCCTACCGATCTGGAGGAGCACCCGAAGGCCTGGTAGGTGTCCAGATGGATGTCACCGATCCAGAGAGCGTCAAAGCTGCCTTCACGGAGATTGAATCTCTCTACGGCCCAGTCGATGTCCTGATTGCAAATGCGGGCATCACGCGAGATGGCCTGACTATGCGAATGAGTGATGAAGATTTCACTTCAGTAGTTGAAACAAACCTCACCGGAACTTTCCGAACTGTGCAGCGCGCAATCTCTCCCATGGTGAAGAAGCGTTCGGGTCGAGTGATTCTGATTGGTTCTGTTGTTGGTCTTATGGGTTCTGCTGGTCAGGCAAACTACGCCGCAACTAAGAGCGGATTAGTGGGAATGGCTCGCGCACTCGCCCGCGAATATGGTTCCCGCGGATTGACCTTTAACGTTATCGCTCCTGGTTTTGTGGAGACAGATATGACTTCAGAGCTCAGCGATACCTTGCGCGAAAAATATATCGGCGCAATTCCATTGGGACGATTTTGCTCACCTGAAGAGGTAGCAGGAGTTGTTAAATTTATCGCTTCACCAGAAGCGGGTTACATCACAGGAGCAGTTATTCCGGTCGACGGAGGAATGGGGATGGGTCACTAATGGCACTACTTACAGGCAAGAACATCTTGGTAACAGGAGTGTTGACCGATGGGTCAATCGCATTCCATATCGCCAAGTTAGCCCAAGAAGAAGGCGCCAATGTCGTCCTCACAGGTTTTGGCCGTGGCTTGAGCCTTACAACCAGAATTGCTGGTCGACTTCCGCATCCCGCTCCCGTCATTGAACTTGATGTCACCAACCCGGAGCATTTGGCGGGATTAGCGGCGGAGGTAAAGAAGCACGTTCCGCATCTAGATGGCGTGGTTCATTCGATTGGTTTCGCGCCTCAAGCGGCGCTGGGTGGAAACTTTCTAAACACCGAGTGGGAAGATGTCGCCATTGCTCTTCACGCCTCCACCTTCTCCTATAAGTCTCTCGCTATCGCTGTGCGTGAGCTCTACCCCGAATCCGGTGCCAGTATCGTAGGTCTTACCTTTGATGCGACCGTTGCTTGGCCAAAGTATGACTGGATGGGTATCGCTAAAGCAGGACTGGAATCATGCAATCGTTACCTCGCCCGCGACCTAGGCGCTGAAAATATTAGAGTCAACCTCATTGCGGCAGGTCCTCTGGCCACAATTGCGGCAAAGTCCATCCCAGGTTTCGAAGAGTTCGAGAATGTCTGGAATACCCGCTCGCCGCTCGCCTGGGACTTCGCTGACCCAGAGCCTGCAGCCCGCGGCGCCGTAGCGTTGCTCTCAGATTGGTTCCCAAAGACAACTGGAGAGATCATCCACGTTGATGGGGGAGTTCACGCTATCGGGGGTTGATTCCACCGATTTCAGCTTTCTGCACCCCTCGGGGTACCCTTTGACCCATCAAGTGGAGTTTGTCGCTCCCACCTCATCGGCTTCGGCTGATTGGTCAAGAACTTACTCGCCTCATTTGGCGGGTCTATTTTTGCGCGACTCATACTCCCTTGCGAAAAGTAATTTCTAGAGAGGAAGAGTTATCAGCGCCGAACAAAGAATCAATGATCGAATCCGAGCCTCGGAAGTTCGTCTCATCGGTTTCTCTGGTGAACAAGTTGGAATCGTAGCCACTGCTACTGCCCTTTCTATGGCAGAAGAGGTTGGACTCGATCTCGTCGAAATTTCTCCAGATGCAAAGCCGCCCGTCTGCAAGATCATGGATTTCGGAAAGTATAAGTACGAGATTGCACAGAAGGCACGGGAAGCAAGACAGAACCAGACCCACATTGTGGTCAAAGAGATTCGTTTTGGATTGAAGATTGAACCTCATGACTATGAGACGAAGAAAGCTCACATCGAGCGCTTCCTCAAAGGCGGAGACAAGGTGAAGGTAACTGTTCAATTCAAAGGAAGAGAGCAGACCCGTCCTGAGATGGGATACCGATTGCTGATGAAGCTTTCGGAGGAGATCGCAGAGTTTGGCTTCGTGGAGTTCGCTCCTAAGAAGGAAGGAAAGAGCATGACGATGGTTCTTGGACCGGTTCTAAAGAAGAGCCAGGCAGCCAAGAAGACAGCGCCAAAGGCTGCAGCAGTAGTTGAAAAACCTGTTGTTGTCGATGCTCCTACTCCAGTTTTAGAGAGCCAAGAAGTTACCCAGTAATTAGTTCCGGAACTAACTAGCGAGGGCTAGTTAAGACAAGTACCCAGGAGGTATGAAGTGCCAAAGATGAAAACCCATAGCGGAGCTAAGAAGACGTTCCGTCTGACCGGCACCGGCAAAATCATGCACGAGCGTGCAGGTAAGCGCCACCTTCTCGAACATAAATCTTCACGCGTCACTCGCCGTTTGAGCAATGATGCAACAGGTAAGAAGACCGTAACCATGACAGCCAAGCGCATGCTCGGTTTGAAGTAAAGGAGCGCGATAAATGGCTAGAGTAAAACGCGGTGTCCACGCTGCTAAGAAGCGTCGCACCACATTAGAACGTACCGCTGGTTACCGCGGACAACGCTCACGTCTTTTCACAAAGGCTAAAGAGCAACTTACACACTCAATGGTTTATGCCTTTGATCACCGTAAAGATAAGAAGGGCGACTTCCGCCAACTCTGGATCCAACGTATTAACGCAGGAGCTCGCGAGCATGGCCTGACCTACAACCGCTTTATCCAAGGCCTTAAGGCTGCGGGTATCGAAGTTGATCGTCGCGTCTTGTCAGAGCTTGCAACTAACGACCCAGCAGCATTTGCTGCGCTTGTAGAGATTGCACGCCAACACGTAGTCAACGCGTAACACCCTCAATACATTGACTCACGCACCAATTACGAGCCTTCATTCGCCCCATGTGGAGCGAGTGAAGGCTCTTTTGGGTCCACGAGGAAAGAAGTTGCGGACTCTCGAGAAGACCTTTGTTGCTGATGGATTGCAATCACTCCGTGGTGCACTAGCCGCAGCGGTTCCATCTGCTCCGCTTATTGATTTGCTCTATTTAACCGATTCAGGTCTGGAGAAATTGCGCAGCGAATTTGCTGAAACCATTATTAACAGCCACGAAGTCATTATGGTCACTGATCAAGTGATGGCAGCTATGGCAGATACACAATCGCCACAAGGGATTTTGGCGCTCTGCAAATATCTTCCTTCAGATCTCACGAGGTTTTCACAAATATCTCTGAAGAAGGTTGCCTATTTCTGGCAGATTCAAGACCCAGGCAATGCTGGTACTGCCATTCGAACCGCTGACGCATGTGGCTTCGATTTAGTAATTTTTAGTGATTTGAGCGTTGACATTTACAGCCCGAAAGTTGTCCGTTCAACTGCTGGATCGCTCTGGAATATCCCAGTTATTGACGATGTCACTCTCGATCAGTTAGAGGAATTTTCCTACTCCCGCGATCTCAATCTGGTTGCGCTCGATGGGGGAGCAGATGAGGTGCTTGGCAGCGTGGATAAAACCAAGGCGACTATCTTGGTTTTTGGTAATGAAGGCCATGGCCTGCCCGAGTTGGCACCGGCATTCCAAAGAATCAATATTCCAATGCAGGGACGCGCAGAGAGTTTCAATGTAGCAAGCGCCGCCGCCATCGCCATGTATTACCTCTCTAACTAACCCAGACTTTAGTAATATCACCTCCCATGAGCCTTTCAGCGCAAGCGATAGAAGATGCCAAAAATGAGGCCCTCAGCGCCATTGCTGCCGCATCTGATTTAGAGGCCCTTAAAGAGGTTAAATCGGCTCATGCGGGGGATAAATCTCCGATTGCCAAAGCAAACCAGCAGCTTGGAACTTTAACTCCAGAAGAGCGCGCCAGCTTTGGAAAAGTAGTCGGTCAAGCAAAGAATCAAGTCATAGTGGCACTCGAGGAGCGCTTGAAGGTTTTGGAAGCAGAGCGAGACGCACGCGTACTTGTTGAAGAGCGTGTAGATGTTTCGATTCCTGCCAGACGAACACTTCAGGGCGGATTGCACCCTTTAACAATTTTGACCAATGAAATCTGCGATCTCTTTCTTGGAATGGGTTATCGCGTCGCTGAAGGCCCTGAACTTGAAGCCGAATGGCTGAACTTCGATGCACTCAACATCCCAGCCGATCATCCGGCTCGCACAATGCAAGATACATTTTTTGTGGAGCCTGCGGATTCCCACTTAGTTCTGCGCACACATACATCTCCCGTGCAGGTCCGCACCATGCTCGAGGAGAAGCCTCCCATTTACGTTATCTGCCCAGGTCGCACCTACCGCGCTGATGAACTTGATGCGACGCACACTCCCGTCTTCTCGCAGGTAGAAGGTCTCGTCATCGATAAAGGAATCACGATGGCAGATCTCAAGGGGACTCTTGATCACTTCGCTCGATCGATATTTGGTCCAGATGTAAAGACGCGGCTTCGCTCATCCTTCTTTCCCTTTACCGAACCAAGTGCCGAAGTTGATTTCTTCTTCAATGGTCGTTGGATTGAATGGGGTGGATGCGGAATGGTTAATCCCAAGGTTTTGATTGCCTGCGGAATCGACCCAGAGGTTTACAGTGGTTTCGCATTTGGAATGGGTCTTGAGCGCACACTGATGGTTCGTCATGGGATTACAGATATGCACGACATCGTCGAAGGCGATGCGCGCTTCTCTCAGAACTTTGGAATGGGTGTTAAGTGAAAGTTCCTCTCTCATGGTTACGCGAATATGTTGAGATTCCAAGTGGAGTCACAAATGCAGAAATAGAAGAGGCATTTGTCTCCGTCGGATTTGAAGTTGAAGGCGTGGAAGTCCAAGGCGTAGATATCACTGGTCCTTTAGTTGTAGGAAAAGTTCTCTCTATTCAAGCAGTTGAGGGGCAGAAGAAGCCGATTCGTTATGTTGGATTAGATTGCGGCGAGGCGGAAATTCGATATGTAATTTGCGGTGCTACTAATTTTTCAGAGAACGATCTCGTTGTTGTCTCTCTACCCGGAGCGGTACTGCCTGGTGGATTTGAGATTGCAGCGCGTCAGACATATGGCCATACCTCAAATGGAATGATCTGCTCCTCTCGCGAACTTGGTTTGAGCGAGGACCACGCTGGAATCATCGTTCTTCATGAGGGAAACCCCGGCGATGATGCACTTAGATTGCTCCAGGTAAGTGATGTGATCTTTGATGTAGCGGTAAACCCGGATCGTGGATATGCCTTGTCAGTTAGAGGATTGGCGAGAGAGTTGGCGGCGGCGCTAAAGCTCCCGTATACAGACCCGGCTGCAGCAATCAACACCAACGATTACCAGCTCAATACATCCGGTGTTCAGGTATCTATTGACGATCCGACCGCGGCTAGCGTGATTTATATTCGTACCGTCTCCGGATTTGATTCAGGTTCCAAAACCCCTCTTTGGATGAGTCGCCGCATTGAAAAATGTGGAATGCGATCCATCTCACTCGCCGTTGATATTACAAACTATGTGATGCTCGAACTCGGTCAACCTCTGCATGCCTTTGATGTTGAGAAGATCTCTGGGTCACTTCACATTAGGCGTGCCGAGAAAGACTTTGAGATTACAACTCTCGATGGTCAAGTTCGCAAGCTATCTTCCACAAATCTGGTGGTGGCTGATGATAAGCAGCCACTTGCACTTGCCGGAACAATGGGTGGATTGCACTCTGAAGTAACTGAAACTTCCACGCACCTGGCGATCGAAGCGGCGCGTTTCGATCCAATCTCGATCGCAAAGAATTCAAGGTTTCATCGCCTCTCATCTGAAGCTTCACGTAGATTGGAGCGCGCCGTAGATCCTGCATTGGCTTCAATCTCAAGTGCTCGCGCAGTTCAACTACTTGTGGAACTTGGTGGAGCAAAGCATCTTGGCAGCGCAGCTGCGGGAGCAGTTCCCGAAATGCCTATTATTGATTTTGATCCGCACTTTGCCTCAACGCTTCTGGGAATTCCAGTTGGTGTCGATGTAGTGGAAACAAACCTTCGCACAGTTGGTTGCTCGATTGAGATTGTGAATGATTCACATTGGAAGGTAACACCTGCTACTTGGCGCAGCGATCTTCTCAATCCCTCTGATCTTGTTGAGGAGATTGGACGTTTGGTTGGCTTGAATTCCATTGAAGGAACACTGCCGGTTGGACCTGCGCGTGCAACTTTAAGTCCTTTGCAGTATCGCAAGCGTGGCGTAGCAAATTACCTTGCTAACTTAGGTTTTTCAGAGGTTTATAACTATCCATTTGTGAATCAAGAGATGGTTGACCTCCTTGGTTTTGTCGGAGCTCGCGCAGCAAGTTTCAAATTAGCTAATCCGATGTCAGATCAGGCGCCACTTCTTCGAACTCACTTACTTCCTGGATTACTAGAAACAGCGAAGCGAAATCTAAATCGAGGCGCAAAGGATTGCGCCATTTTTGAAATTGGTTCTGTTTTTCGAGATGTGACGAAGTTGGCTCATGTTTCACCCGTGGCTACCGATCTACGCCCATCAGCTGAAACAATTGCGGAGATATATGCCAGCGTTCCACCACAACCGCTATTTGTGGGGGCAGTGGTCGCCGGTTCATTGGATAGAGATGGTTGGTGGGGCACAGGGCGCCAATTCGAATGGTCTGATGCGGTGACTCAAGCTCTAAAAATTATCGAACTCACCGGAAACACTGGAACGATTGTTCAATCTGATTTAGCCCCATGGCATCCTGGCCGTTGTGCTGAGATTCAAGTAGGGGGAAAGCCGGTAGCTCACGCTGGGGAGCTGCACCCTCGCGTCCTTGAAGCCCTTGGTCTACCAGCTCGAAGTTGTGCTTTCGCTGTAATCCTCTCCGAATTGCCCGTAGCGCCAGCTAAGTCAGTTAAACCAATTTTGACGATGCCTGCGGCAACTCAAGATGTTTCACTGATCGTTGATGCCGCGGTTCCAGCCTCAAAGATTGAATCCGCTCTTATCTCAGGAGCCGGTGACCTTCTTGAATCGATCAACCTCTTTGATCGCTATGAGAATCTGGGGGATGGCAAGGTCTCCCTCGCCTTTACCCTCGCCTTTAGAGCACCAGATCGTACTTTGACCGCTGATGAGGTCTCCAGGTACCGCGAATCAGCGGTTCAGGCAGCTGCCGAGCAGTATGGAGCGGTTGTTCGCGTATAAATATGCATGTTCTTGTATAAATATGCATAAGCCCTTACCATAGAGCCATGAAAATTGGCGTGGTCGGTGCAAGTGGGTATTCAGGTGGAGAGCTCCTCAGGCTCTTGAACTCTCATCCGTATTTTCAGGTGGAGTACATAGCGGCTGGAAGTCAGGCCGGAGCACCTGTTACTTCGGTGCATCCCCAATTGGTGGATTATTCAGATCGCACCTTTGAAGCCACAGAGATTTTCCGCATGAATGAATGTGAGCTGCTCTTCTTTGCCTTGCCGCACGGTGAATCTGCAAAATTGATTGCTGGAGTAGATCAAAAGATAAAGATTGTGGATCTCGGAGCTGACTTTCGCTTGGAATCACCTGCCTCATGGGAAAAATATTATGGTGGTGATTATGCGGGTGCTTGGGTTTATGGACTTCCTGAAATTCCGGGTCAGCGCGAGAAAATTTCTAGCGCATCGAGAGTTGCGAATCCCGGTTGCTATGCAACCGCTATCGCCCTCGCAACAGCACCAGCTCTACACTCTAAAATCGTTGATGGAAGTGACATTGTTGTTGTTGCGGCTTCTGGCACTACAGGAGCGGGACGTAAGGCATCAACTAATCTTTTGGGAAGCGAAATCATGGGTTCCCTAACCTCCTACAAATTTGGGGGAGTGCATCAGCACACCCCAGAAATAGAACAGGTACTTACCTCACTCGGTGATGGAGATGTCAGAATCTCTTTTACCCCGATTTTGGCGCCGATGCCGCGTGGAATTCTTGCCACAGTAACTGCGAAATTAAAGTCGAATCTGAATTCAACGGATGTGCAAGAGATTTATAAGAATTTTTATACGAGCGAAGATTTTGTTTCGGTTTTAACCGGCAATCAACTCCCTAAGACCTCTGCAGTGCTTGGTTCTAACTCAACTCAAATTCAAGTTGCGGTAGATGAACATACAAACAGAATCGTTATCTCTGCTGCAATTGATAATCTTGGAAAAGGTGCTGCATCTCAAGCGATCCAAAATGCCAATTTAATCTCTGGCTTCCCTGAAAATACGGGATTGAGCACGCAAGGAATTGGTTCATGATACTCATCAAGTACGGTGGACATGTCCTTGATAATCCAGAGAACAACAGAGCAATTATTGCTACCATTGCAGATTTTCATAAGTCGGGTCAGAAAGTCGTTGTTGTTCACGGCGGTGGGCCTGCAATTAATGAAGAGCTGCGAATCCATAACGTTGAGAGCGAGATGGTGCATGGTTACCGTAAAACAACTCCTGAAGTAATGGATGTTGTGCAACAAACGCTCTGCGGAGGCGTGCTTCGTAATCTGACAAATTCGTTTATTGGATGCGGAGTAAATGCCGTAGGAATTTCTGCGGGCGATGGTTCTACACTCCGGGCTCAGAAATTCGCTCCTCTCAAAGATGGGGTGAGTGTCGATATTGGGCTCGTCGGTGAACCAAGTTCAGTTGATCCAACCTTTGTGAGTCTCTTACTATCAAATGGTTATTTGCCGGTGATCTCCCCGGTTGCAGTTCAATCAGATGGACAGCCTCTCAATATCAACGGGGATATCGCGGCAGGTGCAATCGCTGGAGCGCTTGAAGCCTCCGAAGTGCTCTTTATTACTGATGTTGCAGGTATCTATCGCAACTGGCCAGATCCTGATTCGATAATCAGTGAAATTTCACAGAGGGATCTTTTGGCGATTTCCAGCACCTTTGCAGATGGAATGGCTCCCAAAGTTAAAGCTGTACTAACTGCGCTCTCCTCGGGTGCGAAGCGAGCTCGTATCATCGATGGAACTGACATTTCTAATTTGCATTCCGCCCTACAAGGCCAAGGAGGAACGGTGGTAACCGCATGAATACACAAGAGCGTTGGCATGCAGCGATGCAGAACAATTATGGAGTTCCGCCGATCACTCTCGTTAAGGGTGATGGTGTGGAAGTTTGGGATGAAGATGGCAAAAGATATTTAGATTTTCTAGGTGGAATAGCTACCAATATCTTGGGCCACGCACATCCCGTTGTCGTGAAAGCAGTTTCGAAGCAAGTTGAAACTCTCTCGCACGTGAGCAATCTCTACATTCATCGCCCTGGTCTTGAGTTAGCTGAGAAACTCCAAGACCTTACTAATGATTCGAGCGCCCGAGTTTTCTTCTGCAACTCCGGAGCTGAAGCGAATGAAGCAGCTATTAAGATCTCTCGTTTAACGGGCCGGACGCAAATCATTGCAGCCGTCGGTGGTTTCCATGGCCGCACCTCCGGAGCGCTTTCCATTACCGGGCAAGAGTCGAAGAGAACGATCTTTGAACCGCTCTTGCCAAAAGTTAAGTTTGTTCCGTATGGAGATCTCTGGGCTATACGCAAGGCGATATCTCGCCGAACGGCGCTAGTAATGCTGGAACCTATTCAGGGTGAGAATGGTGTGGTTGTTCCACCAGAAGGGTATCTCCGCGAAGTCCGTTCTCTCTGCAACAAGTACGGAGCCCTTTTAGCGATTGATGCAGTGCAAACTGGCATGGGTCGCACCGGTGAGTGGTTCGGTTATGAGGGTGAAGACATTCGCCCCGACATCATCACCCTTGCTAAGGGACTTGGTGGCGGATTGCCGTTAGGTGCGATGATCACGCTCGGTGACCGAGTACC
>CAIZHC010000268.1 GCA_903932705.1 uncultured Actinomycetes bacterium
TGATTTCATCGAGCTCTCCTTGATATCTTTCGGCCGTGTATCTCATCGGTAACGCGATCTGCATACTTAATAATTAATTTTCCAAGGCTTGAGACTTGGGCATCCGTCATATCGGTTTTAACGCCGGTAGCGCTAATTGCTCCGATGCATTTTCCAAAATGGTCGAAGAATGTTGCACCTACGCAGAAGATACCTTGAGCATCCTCTTCATCATCAGTTGCAAATCCAACTTTACGTATATGTTCGAGCTCCTTTTTTAACTCCGCTACCTTGGTAATTGAATTCTTGGTTCGTGAAATTAAACCACTCTCTTTTACAACCGATTCAATCTCTTCATCTGTTAGTTCGGCCAGAATGGCTTTACCCGCAGAGCTAACATGCGGGAGCTCGCGAATTCCTAGCGGTGTATGGAAGCGAACGAAACCTGGTCCATCGACGCGGTAGATGAACACTGGATAGCCGCCATCATTTCGGGCGACGCGAATCGTCAATCCCGATTTTGCGCTCAATTCCTCGAGGAGCGGACGCGCGATGGTGATGAGTGGATCGCGTGCGGATGCCAAATCCCCTAATCGGATCAACATCATGCCCGGTAAGTACTTTGGGCCAGGATCAACGATGCGCAGATATCCGAAATCAACGAGAGTTCTGAGTGTGGCTAGAACTGCGCTCTTTGAACCGCCGACCGCCTTCGCAATCTCTGAAAGCGTCATGCCATTCTCTGGGCCACCAACAATGAGTTCAACGAGGTCAAGGGCTCGGGCAACGCTGCCGACAGAAGGGGCGGAACTTTGAGCCATAAACCCTCCCTTGGAAGTCATTGACAATTAATCTGACTACGAAATACTAGAGTGCCGAACGGTGTTCGGCAATACAGAACGGACATTAAATGTTGGCAGATTCACTTCTAGGTGGCTTTCCTTCCGAGCTGATCCCTCCCTCAAGTGAAGTTAAGTTTCCTGATGGAGCAGACTTTCGCATTGAGATTCCATCGGTAGAGGGTCCAAAGGTTTTGTTGGCAGTACTTGATGAGGCAAAGAAGCGTGGAGTAACAGTTAACCGCGTCTCTCAAGGAAGTGGCGCCATGCTCCACACCGAATCAGAGTTGAAAGAGTTCTCTCGAATTGCTGCGGATGCCGGTTTAGAGATTTCGCTTTTCGTCGGACCGCGCGAGGAATGGGGCGTTGGCGCAATGTCACGTAGCCCAGAAGGACCAGCACTCGGTGGATCAGTACGCGGAATGCGTCAACTTCGTTATGCAGTTGAAGATTGTCTACGCGCGATTGAATGCGGCATTCGTGGATTGCTTGTTGCTGACCTCGGGTTACTTCAAGTTCTCAATGAAGCACGCGCGGCAGGAAAGATTCCCGCAGATGTCATTTTCAAAGTTTCCGTGATGAAGGCACCTTCTAATCCTGCAACTCTTAAGGTGCTTGAAGGTCTGGGTGGAGATACGGTGAATCTTCCTACCGATTTGACGCTCAATGAGCTTCGCGAGATGCGCGCGGTTACTAAGTTACCCATTGATCTCTATGTAGAAGCTCCAGATGGGCTCGGTGGAGTTGTTCGTGGAAATGAAATCGCAGATTTAGTTGCTGCTGCATCTCCACTCTACGTGAAATTTGGTTTGCGCAACTCTCGTGGACTATATCCATCTGGATTACATCTTGATAATGATGCCAGCATCATTGCGCGCGAGAAAGTTCGTCGTGCCGAGATTTCTCTTGAATGGCTTAAGCGCGACGGACGCTCATTTGTACAGTCACAACCTGGAGCGGAAGGCCTTGGAATTCCAAAGCTATGACCAAACTCCCGAAGTTTCCTATCAACTTTCGCAGTAGCGAGTGGTTTGCTGGCAATGATGAAGTTGCCTTGGCACACCGAGTTGTCATGGCTTCGGTTGGGCAGAAGGTGGATGCTGATAATTCCAAACCAATAATCGGAATTGCTGACTCATCAAGTGATCTCAATCCTTGCAATTTACCGCTTCGTAATTTCATAGATGAGGTAAAGCGCGGAATCGAAGATGCTGGAGGGATCCCCATGGTCTTTCCGGTGATGTCTCTTGGTGAAGATCTTATGAAACCAAGCGCGATGTTGTATCGAAACCTACTATCTATTGAAGTTGAGGAGTATCTGCGCTCCTACCCGATTGATGGGGTAGTGCTATTGGCGAACTGCGACAAGAGTGTTCCTGGCGCGCTCATGGGAGCATTGAGTGCTGATCTACCCACTCTGATGTTTACCGCAGGTGCACGTCCGGCAGCGTTCTTTAAGGGAAAGAAAGTTGGAACTGGTACCGAACTCTGGCGAATGTGGTCGGATTACCGCGATTCCAAGATAAGCGAATCAGAATGGAAAGAGTTTGAAGCGTGCCTTAACTGTGGCTTGGGTTCCTGCAACACAATGGGCACAGCCTCCTCTGTTGCGATGATGGTTGAAGCACTCGGACTTACTCTCCCCGGAACATCTACCCACGCAGAAAATAGTCCTGCACGTAAAGAGGCGGCATATGAGACGGGCCGTCAGATTGTAGAGATGACCAAGAACGGATGGAGTCCATCGCGGATTCTTACCGCGGGTTCATTTAGAAATGCAATCCGTGTACTGCAATCGTGCGGTGGATCAACAAATGCAATCATTCATCTCTTAGCTTTGTCTGGTCGTGTCGATGGAAAATTAACACTCGACCAAATTAATACCTTAGGTGAAGGTCTCTCTGTGATTGTCGATGTTGAGCCGTCTGGAAGTGAATTGATTCAAGCATTTGATATCGCAGGCGGTGTGCCGGCTCTCATCTCTCGCATCACGGAAGTATTTGAAGGAAGTGAGCTGACGGCGCTAGGTAACTCCTGGGACGAAAACTTGGCGCCGGCGCTCGAGGGTTCTGTTATCAAAACTCTTTCGGAGCCAATTTACCCAAAGCCAGCCTTTGCAGTTGTCTCTGGTTCCCTCGCGCCTAATGGCGCCTTGATCAAGATATCGGCAGCATCTGAAGAATTGTTAATTCACTCTGGACCGGCAGTGGTCTTTAACGGATATGAAGATATGCGCACGCGTATTGATGACGAGACGTTGACCATCACAAAAGAATCTGTCTTGATTCTCAATAATTGTGGACCAGTCGGAGTGCCGGGAATGCCGGAATGGGGAATGATTCCCATTCCAAAGCGTTTGCTCGCGCAAGGAGTCACAGATATGGTGAGAATCTCTGATGCACGAATGAGTGGAACCTCATTCGGCACTTGCATCCTCCATGTTTCACCCGAATCAGCAGTGGGCGGACCGCTAGCGATAGTTAAAGATGGAGATTTGATCTCAGTTGATATTCCCGCTGGAAAATTAGACCTTCTTATTAGCGGTTTTGAGCGCGAAGAACGTATGCGCGCTTGGTCCCGCCCAATTTCAAGCCATCTTCGCGGATGGCCCGCTCTCTACCAGCAACATGTTCTTCAAGCTGAACAGGGTTGCGATCTCGATTTCCTACGCCCCACCTCACCCGAGATGCGTAGGTTTGTTCCGCCAGTTGTTGGAAGGTCATGATGACATCTACGACCGTTGCCACCGTCGCCACAAATCCAACAACTACTACTACAGGAGGAAGAATGCGTAATAAAAGCATCCTCGTCGGCGCACTAGCTTTCGCTATGGCGTTTACAGGAATCGGCATCACCGCATCAAATGCAAATGCTAGTGGGACAGTTATTACCATCTGGCATAACTTGGGCACGACACAAAATGCCACCGCTGTTAAGGGCCTCACAGATGCATATACAAAGTTGCATCCTGATGTCACTTTCAAGCTAGTTGATCAGCCTGCTGATAACTACTTCGCTCTTCTACAAGCCGCAGCGATCTCTAAAAAGGGTCCTGATATGGCTCTCATGTGGACCGGACTTTTTGCTCTGCAATACAAGAGCTACCTTCAAAACCTTAAGGGCACAGTTGCAGCATCTGCACTCGCCAATGTTGGTTCTTTGAACTGGTCCTCACCAAACTTTGACGCTGCAAATGGCCCCTATGTAATGCCATTTGATCGTCAGTTCTATATCGGTTTCTACAACAAAGCTGCATTTACTAAAGCAGGAGTTAAAGCTGTTCCAACTACTTGGACAGAGCTTTACTCGGCATGCACCAAGTTGAAGACCGCGGGATATACCCCAATCGTCTACGGCAATGGCGGACAAAGCCTCGGTGCTTTGTACTACCCATGGTACGACGCTAGCTACATCGCAATCGGACAAGGTGCGACAGGTATGAAGGATCTCTATACCGGTACAAACCAGTGGAACTCTGCTGCAAACGTTGCTGCCTACAAGAAGTATGCAGCTCTTAAGACCGCAGGTTGCACAAACTCCGACGTGCTAACAAAGACCAACAACCTCGATGATTTCTTGGGCGGAAAAGCTGCCATGATCATTGATGGAACGTGGGATACCCAGAAGTTCACAGACAAGATGGGTAAGAATGTTGCAGCTTTTGTTCCTCCATTCTCTGATAAGCCAATTAAGGGTGTCGTTGAATTCGCTGGACAAGGCTTGAGTATGACCAACTACTCAAAGAACAAAGCCGCTGTTGCTGCATTCATGGCATTCATGGCGACTCCAGCCGCTGCAAAGGTGGTAGATGCTGCTGGTTTGATCTCTGATGTGAATGGTTCTGTTACATCTAATGCAGTGAACCAACAGATGTTGGACTTCGCCGCTAAGGGTGGCTACACACGTTTCCCAATGCTAGATAACGTCTTGCAAGGTGATGTTGTGGATGCTGGTAACAAGATTCTGCCTGCAATTCTTGGTGGAACAACCTCAGTTACTGGCGGCTTGAAGCAGATGGCTCAGGTTTGGAACAACCTGGCCCCCGCTAAGCGTGGCAAGACCTACAACTAGTTCATACAGCCTGTAGTAGGTACGTGCGAGAGAGCAAGGCGACCCCTTGCTCTCTCGTGCACTACGCAGTTCACGCAGAGACACTTAATGGATTGATTGAAAGGCGAGATGAAAGCTAAGAGACGCGATTTAGGACATCAACGGAGAAGAGTCGGTGTTCTCTTTATGTTGCCTGCTCTCGCTTTAGTGAGCGCCTTCCTTGGACTTCCAATTCTCCAAGCGATCTACTACTCATTTACACAATGGGATGGAATCACTGCAGTTTGGACTGGTATCAGCACATACAGTCACGAACTTCGAGATCCAATCTTCTGGCGAGTCCTTGAAAATAATGGGCTCTTATTAATCGGTATTCCAGTCGCCATGTTGCTTCCTATGGGGATCGCCTTTTTGCTCAATGAGAAAGTCCCCGGTTGGAAGATATTCCGATCCATCTATTTCCTACCAACCGCCATCTCATGGGTTGTTATTGGAATGGTTTCCCTGCGCTTCTTCGCTCAGCAAGGTCTACTCAACGGCATCCTAAAAGGCTTCGGCCTTGGCTTTATTCACACCGACTTACTCTCTTCAGAGCGTGGTGCGCTACTCGCAGTTTCAATTACCTTCATCTGGTCGATGGTTGGAACTAACACCATCATCTTTCTCACCGGAATGGCAACGCTCGATAACTCCCTCAACGAAGCCGCTCGCATGGATGGTGCCAGCAATCTACGTATCTTTAGAAGCATCACCTTGCCTCAACTGCAACGCTTTATTCAATTCTCATTTATCATCACAGTCATTAGCGCATTCACCGCGCTCTTCAGTCTGATCTTTGTGATGACCGGTGGCGGACCTGGTTTCGGCACAACAACCTTAGAATTCTTTATTTATCAGAATGCATTCTCACGTGGTGATTTTGGTACCGGAGCAATGCTTGGAGTCATTCTCTTCTTGATGATGGCCGTGCTTGGAATTGGCCAACTTGCCATCATGAGGAGCAAAGAATGAAGACCTTGATGAATATGAAGCGTAAGCAACTTGTCATTTTCATCGCGATGGTGCTTTTCGCTATTGTCATGATTTATCCCTTTTACTTCATGATTAACACCTCTTTCAAATCAAATGCGCAGTTCCTAGGAGCTAGCGGTCACTCTTTTGCCTCTTGGCATAAGCTTTTCCATGCGCTTCCCGTTGGGCGACAACTCTGGAACTCAACTGTTGTCTGCGTCTGTTCAATCATTATCATTCTGATTGTTAGCACGATGGCGGGTTATTCTCTCGCCAAGTTGCGCTCAAAACTCTCGTGGCTCTTCTTTCTTGGAATTGTTGGCGCGATGTTAATTCCATTGCAATCAATCATCATTCCCGCATATATCAACGCCAGCCATGTAAATCTTCTCTCTGGGTACTGGGGTGCGATATTCCTGTACTCCGCTCTAGGAACTCCTTTCGCTACATTCCTTATGACCTCATATTTCCGAGGTTTACCGGATGACTTAATCGAGGCAGCAATCTGCGACGGATTAAGTTATCGACGAGTATTCACAAAGATAGCGATGCCGCTGGCAGTTCCTGCGGTTGTCACCATTATTGTTCTGCAATTTATCCAGATCTGGGATGACTTGTTGGTTGGTTTGCTCTTCATTCAAGATCCTAATTACCGAACCATCACCGTTGGACTTGGCGCACTTTCAGCTGGTCGCACCACAGATATTCCAGTTCTGATGGCTGGATCTCTCATCAGCGCTATCCCTGCTGTCGCCGTCTACTTGATCTTCCAACGTCAACTAGTAAATGGTTTAACCGCTGGAATTGGAAAGTAAATTGCACCAGATCTCAAACGAAGAGATCACACTTGAAATTGATGTTGAGCTCGGAGCTCGAGTTTCATCCTTGAACTGGAGGGGATTTGAGTTCGTTCTTCCAATGCGTGAAGACCCGATGAGTTGGGGTTGGTTCGCAATGGTCCCCTGGGCGGGACGAATTAAGTTGGGCAAAATTCAAGATGCTGACGGAATGATTCATCAACTTCCGACGCATTGGGATCCACCTCATGCCGAGCATGGTTATGGTTTTCATTCTGAGTGGAGCGCCATCGATGAGAACTCATTCGAGTTGGCTCTGCCAGCCCCATACTCTCCAGCGATTGTGCGCCAATCATTTGTATTAGTTGGCAACACCTTGAAATGGTCGCTTGAATATATTTCGAATGGTTGCACTCTGCCTGCCTGGGTTGGATTCCATCCGTGGTTCCCGCGCACCATCGACTCCAACTCGGAGCTCGAATTGAACTTTGAAGCGGAGAAAGCGCTGGTTCGCGGATCGGATTACATGCCGACTGGTGAATACTCATCAGCACCGGAACAACCTTGGGATGATGCATTTACCGGAATAAAAGGCGATCCCTCCCTCACGTGGGGCGATAAGGCGCGGATACAGATCTCTTCAGATGTCCCTTGGTGGGTTGTTTATACCGAGGATCAGTTAGGAATTTGTGTGGAACCACAAACAGCGCCGCCCGATGCAGCAAACTTGGGTATCGCCGGTTCCCATTCAATTTCTGCGCTCTTTATCTTCTCTTAGGGACTGTTACTTAGCGAACTCCCAAAGGTGTCCATCAGGGTCTGCAAATAAGAGGGTTCTGATTCCCCACGGCCTATCCATTGGACCATTTACTAGAGGGATTCCCAATCCCGAAAGACGTTCCGCTTCGGCATCCACATCTTCGACCTGAACTGTGAACTGCACTCGAGCACCACTCTCTTTGGTGGCGACCGTAGTTGGAGAAATTAATCCAGGAGCTTCACTCTCAACAAGGAGATTAATAAGAGATTCACCGAATTGGAAGACAACGGAATTTGTATCCTCATAGACAGGTGATTTTTCAAAAGCATCTGAGTAGAAACTCTTAGTGCGCCCTAAGTCAGAGATGAAGAGCGTTGTCGCGAAAAGTTTCATTGTTCCAACACAAATGTGGTCTGTGGTGGGACCTTCACTTGAGCTCCCTTAATGGTTGCTAGAACTTTTGTACCTGCCGTAGCTCCTGAAACTACTATCTTCCAAGTGCCAGCGGAGGGCAAAAGTACGGATTGAGAAATCGTAGTTGCATTGAATGTGACCACAATCTTCTTCCATGAATCTTTGCTCTTACTCCCGTCGAGTGAATAAGAAACAACGCCATCTAGAGTTGGCAAGAAGGTCAGGTTAGATTTGATTGCAGCTGCGGTGGTTAAGCGGAAGGCAGGATGAGCACTTCGCAGCGCAATCAAACCTTTGTAGTAATTGTTCACAGCCATATTGACAGGAAGAGTGCTCCACTTCAAGGAGTTCACCGTGTCATTTGAGTTATAGCTATTGCCATTACCTCCCTTGGAACGCAAGAACTCTTGTCCTGCTTGAATGAAGGGAACTCCCTGCGAGAGGTAGACAATTGCTGCGCTCATCTCATCCATTTTGCTCAGTGTCGAGGCCGAGGCACCTGTGGCACTTGCCTTTAACTTGTCGAAGAGCGTTTGATTGTCGTGGGACTCAACATAGTTAATCGCTTGAGAAGGGGAGCTCGTTGTCCACGCGTTAGAAAGTGTTCCGTTATACGAAGTATTTCCGACTGTTCCTACCTTCACATCTAGGGCTCTCATGAAGGAGCCAGATACAAAACCCTTGGCATCTGCATTAAAGACAGATCCCTTTGCACCATCGCGAATTTGATCGTTGAATGCTGCTACCCCAGGAACCTGCGCAATATTGCCTTGAGTGGCTGCGCTGGTGATTGGGAGTGAACTGGAGCCATACCAACCTTCACCCAACATCAAAATTGTCGGATCAATTGCGCTCAAACTCTTGCGGGCTTGATTAATGGTCGTAATGCTCATCTGCCCCATCTGATCGATGCGGAAACCATCCATGTGATATTCCGTAGCCCAATACTTAAAGGAGTCATTTACGAACTTGGAGACCATGGAGCGCTCATCTGCAACATCGTTGCCGCATCCACTTCCACTTGTTAACTCGCCGTTGGAATCTGTTCTAAAGAAGTAGCCTGGGACGATCAAATTTTCACTATATGTGCTGGCGTTATAAACGTGATGGTAAACAACATCCATGATTACCCGCAGACCTTGATTGTGCATAGATTGAATTGCGCTCTTCAACTCAACGATGCGAGTCGTTGGATTTGCGGGATCTGTTGAGTATGAACCCTCTGGAACATTGAAATTCTGGGGGTCGTATCCCCAGTTAAATGTTGGATTTGCTTCATCTACAGATTGGAAATCGAAGATAGGCAGGAGCTCGACATGTGTCACTCCTAAGCTCTTGATATGTGCGACACCTGTAGGGACTCCTTTGTATGAACTCTTCGTATCAGTGAACGCGAGATACTTTCCTTGATGCGCTGCGGGAACTCCGCTGCTTGGATCAATTGATAGATCCCTTACATGGAGCTCATAAATAGATGCATCAGTTGGATTTCCAGAAAACTTTGGTTTGGTCGCGCTCCATCCAGCGGGATTGGTCTTTGAGAGATCAACAACAACTCCACGAATCCCATTGATTGATGTTGCCCGGACATATGGATCCACGGCGTCATTTGTAGCCCCATCAACGGTAACTCGATACATGTAGACCAAGCCATTTTGATCGCCATCAACTGTGGTTACCCATGTGCCGTTGACATCCGATGTCATTGGAATCTCTTTTGCGGCACTATCGGGAGAGGTGAGCGATGGATAAGTCAGCAGAGAAACCTTGCTCGCTGTAGGAGCCCACACTCTAAATTTGGTGTTGCTAGTTGTGTAAGTGTTTCCTAAATCATTGCCGGTGTAGGTGTACTTGGCGGCAAAATCTGCTGAGTCATAAATCTTCGCCTGTAGCACAACGGGGTTTGCCGCAATTACTCCAGTAGGGGGAGCGGTGTAAACAACCGCATCTCCTTGGCGTAACCAAATTTCGGCGCTTCCATTTGCGTCAAAGGCAGGTACGAATCGATCGGTACCTCCATCTTTCTCAACCCAAGCGCCTTTTCTAATAATGAATCCGAGTTGATTGAATGCAGCCATTCCCGTCACATCAATCGTGGCAATCGCTCCATATGAATCATTTGTAGTAAATGGAAAACCAGCGGGACTCACCTCTTTATCGTTAGCCGTGCCTGGCAGATCGCGCCACAGGTAAACATTCCAATTTTGGTAATCGCTGGCTGACCGTTGGTAATGCACAGTCAGATGCAGGGAGTCAGGAAGTGCAGCTTGAGCACTGGGCACGGCGATTACAGGTTGAAGTGCTGCGATCATAAGCGTGATGGTCAGCAGGGCGGTACGTCGGCTCTTCATAAACATTTCCGCAGTTTATTGTGGAATTTGTACTATTTTGAACCCTATGGAGGCATTTCTTTCAGAATGGCTAGAGAAGACTTCCGCCCAACAACGGGAATCTCTCATCGAGGCGCACGCATTCATCGTGAGCAATACTGAAGGACTAAGCGAGGAGATAAATACTGGGAAGTGGCTCACGGGTTATCTATTTTTCTCAGCAAATTCCACAATGGTCTTTGCGCTGGCTCCTCAAGGAGAGTCATCGACCACTCTCCACATGATGCCTTATTACGGATCAGCAGAGCTTCAAAATAAACACCAGAGCGCTTTGAAACCATTTCTCACAGGAAAGAGTTGTATTGCATTTGAACGATTCTCTGACCTTCCTCGCGAAAGTATGCTCAATATCGTGAGGGATGGCACCAAAGCCTTCTTGGAGCGCATCTAGCAGATAGTTTCTTCTCATTTCTTGGGAGATAGGAATTACTCTAAAGAGGTGAGATTCCGCCCGGATATCGAAGGCCTGCGCGCCATTGCCGTAACTCTTGTGCTGCTTGCGCATCTTGAGGTCACAGGATTTAAAGGCGGATTTGTCGGAGTAGATATCTTCTTTGTTATCTCGGGATTCCTAATTACTGGCCTGATAACTGCGGAATTTGCAAAGAAGGAATCCGCCAACCCGGATGGGGGATGGGTTTCTCTTCGGGCTTTCTACTTCCGCCGTGTGAAGCGAATTATCCCTGTCTCTTTCTTTGTTTTAACTGTTACAACCATCGCATCATTCATTCTTCTCAATTCAATACGAGCAAAAGCTGTGTTGAACGATTCAACATGGGCTGCACTCTTTGGCGCCAATATTCATTTCATCCGTATCGCTACAGATTACTTCCAGCAAGGTGCGGCGACTTCACCCGTCCAGCACTATTGGTCACTAGCTGTAGAAGAGCAGTTCTATTTAGTCATTCCGGCGCTCTTCATAGTGGCGGTCAATATCATTCGAATCCAAATTATTCCCTCCAGAATAAATTGGAAATTCCGAATCAGATTACTCTTCTCACTGATTGTCATTCTCTCCTTTATCTGGTCGGTTCTCGCAACTACTTCATCTCCCGCTAGCGCCTACTTCTCCTCCTTAACTCGAGCATGGGAGTTAGGAGTGGGTGCTCTCTTAGCTGTGGGAACCTTTGATCGTCCTAATCGGATTCGATCCAAGAATCTGACTCTCTTCGCTCTGCTCGGAATTGGTCTATTCGGATTTTCGACCCTGTACTTTTCAGCTTCAACGCAGTTCCCTGGATACGCCGCGCTTGCTCCGGTAGTAGGTGCGGCTTTACTTATTTTTGCGGGAAGTGGTTCTGAAAACATTGTTTCAAAGGTACTTGGGAGCAAAGTTCTAACAGGTATCGGTCGAATCTCTTATTCACTGTACTTATGGCACTGGCCAATGATTGTGCTGCTTAACGCTACTCATCCCCATGTATTGAAAACCGCTGCTGGTAAATCATCGTTAATTCTTCTCGCCCTAATCTTTTCGTACCTATCCTTTAAATTCGTTGAACAACCAATTCGCCAGATTGCTATTCCGCGCCGCTGGCGTGAGGAGAGGGCGACACTTCGCGGTTTTCTATCGAGTTTAAACTCCAAAGGGCTCAAGATTGGATTGAGTGCACTCTTAACCGTCACGCTATTTGCCCTCGGTTTCTCGATTGCAACGAGCCGGAGCTCGCAAAAAACAACAGCACCAATATCCACCCCAACAGCTAGCGCATCAGCTTCTCCGTCCGGATCGCCGACCACCGCAGATCCCTATACAAAGTTATTGACGAAATGGAGTCAAAAGATTCTGGATAGCACCTTCACTGCA
>CAIZHC010000269.1 GCA_903932705.1 uncultured Actinomycetes bacterium
CCCCGGCTGCTTCGGTACTCTCGAAGCAGCCGGGGTTTTATTTTCACCCTGGTTCTCATTGCAGTCATAGGTGCGGTTGCAACCATTGGGCAGGCGCTTTTGCTGGTTGATTTGATCTGCAAATTCTTTCAACAGAAACGTACATTCTCCTCACTTGTACATGAGGTTATTGCCCTCACCGGAGTCTTTATCGCAAGGGCTCTTCTCGCCTATCTAAACGATCGATTAAGCGCACGGGCGAGTAGCAGGATGCGCAATGAACTGCGCACTGAAGTGATGAAGAAATCGCTCTCGAACGGTGGAAGCGATACCCAGAACCTTGGTACGGCCGGATTGGCCGTCCTGGTTACAAAGGGAATTAATAACCTTGATGGGTACTTTGCAAAGTTTCTGCCACAACTCTTCATTGCAGTTGTGGTTCCAGTCGCTGTGGGGGTAAGCATTGCGCTTCGCGATTGGAAGTCTGGAGCGATAATCCTTTTTACACTTCCACTGATTCCGATCTTTGGCATCCTTATCGGAAGATTTACCGCAAGCGCTACTGAAAAGAAATGGAAAACTCTTGGATTGCTCGGTGGTTACTTCCTCGATCTCTTGAGTGGACTTACGACTTTGAAGGTATATGGGCGTGAGAAGCTGCAAGCCCAGCGACTTCGCGAGGTCGGAGAGAAGTATCGAAAGGAGACGATGCAGGTTCTGCGCATCTCTTTTCTCACCTCACTTGCTCTTGAGTTGGTAGCTACTCTCTCCGTTGCGCTCTTAGCAGTCACTATCGGTCTGCGTTTAGTAAATGGTTCAATGCCATTGAACGTTGGATTATTCGTTCTTGTTCTCGCACCAGAGGTTTACTGGCCAATACGACAAGTCTCTGCCTACTTTCACTCTGCGACGGATGGTTTAGCTGCATTTGATCAACTCTTTACTATTCTTGAAAAGCCAGATTCAAAGGGTGTGGAACGAATCACCTCATTTTCAAGCATCTCATGGGGTGAAATTAGAGTTTCATACCCGGGGCGAAGTGAGGTAGTAATTCCAGAGGGAAAGATTGAACCGGGACGAATCCACGCCTTAGTGGGGCCATCGGGATCTGGAAAATCAACTCTCGCCTCGGTCTTGCTCGGGTTTATAAAACCAACCACGGGAGAGGTGCGGGTGCATACCGATTCTGGAGTGCATCGCCTCGAAAATTTAGATATCAAAGCCTGGCGAGAGCTAATCGCTTGGCAGCCACAAGAGCCCAAATATCCAATTGGAAGCGTTGCGGAGATCTTGAGACATGCCGCACCTGGCGCCACAAACGAGAAATTGATTGATGCTCTTGATGAGGTTGATCTCAAGATCAGTGATCTACCCAATGGTTTAGAGACTGAACTAGGAACAGTCCGTCAGAAGTTATCAATAGGGCAGATGCGCAAGATTGCACTGGCTAGAGCGCTACTCAAAACCTCTGTGTTAGTAATCCTTGATGAACCTACTGCTTCAGTCGATGATATATCTGAAGCAACGATTGCACGGTTGCTAGAAAAGCGCGCGAAGTCAGGTACCAGCATCTTGCTGATCTCTCACCGAGAATTACTCATCGGCACATCAGCATTTGTAACTGTCCTTGGTGCGTCGCGATGAGAAATCTATTGCGCCTCTTTAAGGAAGAGCGGGCAGAGATGTTCGCTGCGGTATTCCTCGGTGGTTGCTCACTCGGAGCTGCAGTCGGATTGCTTGCTACTAGTGCCTGGCTCATCTCGATGGCTTCTACTAAGCCTCCCGTTTTAGTGCTGGAAGTCGCGATTGTGAGCGTGCGTTTCTTTGGTCTCTCCCGTGGAGCGCTGAAATATGCCAGCAGGGTTTTGGAACATAACAGCGCGTTAAAGATTCAGACAGGGTTGCGAGTACGCATTTACGAGAGATTTAGTCGTCTACTCCCCTCAGATTTTGCCGGATTACATCGCGGAAACGTTCTCTCTCAAATCATGAATGATGTGGAGTTGGCTCAAGATCTCTGGCTTCGAATTGCTTCGCCTTGGCTCGCAGCGCTGATCTCCGGAGTATCTGGAGTCACGATTATTCACTGGCTACTGCCGAGCTGCGGCAAGGTAATTGGTCTCCTCTTTCTATTCGCTATGTTCCTTATTCCATTGTTAGCCACGCTCTCCTCTAGTGGGTCAGATGCCCGAAAATATGAGGGAGAACTCTTCGATCAAATATTGCAGATTTCTGAATCGGCACCTGAGTCACTGATCTTTAATTATGACAGTGAGCTCTTGAAGCAGATTGAAGCTGCTCAGGAGAAAATTGGCCAGGTTGAGGGTAAGAATGCTCAACGATCTGGTCTGGCATCCGGTGCATACTTTCTCATTCTTGGATTTACAATCGCTGTTGCCCTCTGGTTTGCGGCGCGTGGAGTATTTACACATCAGTTAGCTGGAATAAACGTTGCAGTAATTGCACTTGTGCCACTCGCAGTTTTCGATGGTATGACACCACTCCCTGCGGCATTTTCGCAGTTGCGACAAGTATTAGGCGCGGTAAAGAACTTGGCGCCGATGTTGGAAGAGAGTGATGATCCGAAGATTGTTAATTCGCCGAACCCCGTCTCTGTCACACTGGAGTTAATCGATCTCCATCCACTTATCGAAGGTGCTCATACCCGCAGCATTAGTGCGGTTATTACACCTGGGGATGTACTTTTGATAACCGGAAGATCTGGCGCAGGTAAATCTTCAATCATCAATGCAATCTTAGGATTCCTCCCATTTACAGGGCGAGTAGTACTTAATGGAAGAGATTTACAAGCAGGAGATCAACATCTCTTCACGACTCTGCTTCAGGATGATTACCTCTTTGGAACATCCATTCGCGAGAATCTTAAGATTGGTAACCCAGAGGCAAGTGATGCACAACTACTTGGAGCACTCGGACTCGTCGAGCTAGATAAATTCGTTTCAGAACTTCCAGAAGGCCTTGACACCATGGTTGGTCCGCTCGGATTGAATTTCTCCGGCGGAGAGAAGCAACGACTCAAGTTGGCGAGAGTTCTGCTCCGAGATACACCATTGGTAATTCTCGACGAACCCTTTGAATTCCTAGATGCCCAAATGGTGGAACGCATCTCCGTCAATGTGCTTAATCATCTGCAAGAGAAAGCAGTTATCGTTGTGAGTCACCTAAGTCTTCCGAGCGCAGCGAAGGCCATAACTTTATAAATCAGGCTAAGGTTTGTTGCATGACATCAACTCGCAAATTAGGTCCCTTTGAAGTTACAGCTGTTGGTCTGGGATGTATGCCTCTCTCTATGGCAACTGACCGAAATAAATGGATTCTTGATGACCGTGAATA
>CAIZHC010000270.1 GCA_903932705.1 uncultured Actinomycetes bacterium
GTGTGAGAACTGGCCACTCGCGGTTATAAAGATTAAAGATTGGATGGATAGAGACCAAGTCCATGTGAGCTTCGTAGTACGACTGAATGGTTCCTAGATCGCGCCAATATCCGTGATCACGCTCAGTTTCGCCAGGAACAATGTTCAAATTGAAGTCGTAAGCAATTGCTTGGCCGCGACTTGAAAGCAAAGGAATAATATTTGTACCGAGATCGTGCTTGCTCGATTCATCTTTCGAATCTTCGATCAACACTTCTTCCATCGCCTTGCGATTAAAGATGTAGTTACCCATTGAGATGAGTGACCACTCCGGTTCACCAGGAATTGATGGTGGGTTTGCAGGCTTCTCGTGGAAGGCCTTGATGGTGACACCATCTGGTTCGAGTTCGATAACTCCGAACTCACTTGCTTGATTTTGTGGAACACGAATCGCTGCAACAGTTACAGCTGCTTTGTACTCCTTATGGAAATCAAACATCTGCTCTGGATCCATACGATAAACGTGATCTGCGCCGAAGACGAGCACGTAGTCAGGGTCTTCATCGTGGATGAGATTGAAGTTCTGCAAAATTGCATCGGCGCTACCCGTGTACCAACGTGGTCCGAGGCGTTGTTGAGCCGGAACTGTTGTAACAAAGTTGTTGGTAAGCGAGGACATCCGCCAGGTTGTGGTGATGTGCTTATCGAGTGAGTGAGACTTGTATTGCGTCAGCACTGCGATCTTTCGCATATTGCCGTTCACGAGATTCGAAAGTACGAAATCGATCAACCGATATGCACCGCCAAAAGGCACGGCAGGTTTGGCGCGATCGTGGGTAAGTGGCAGAAGGCGCTTGCCCTCTCCGCCAGCTAATACGATGGAGATTAATTCGTCTCTACTGCTCATGGAAAAACGGTATCTTAATTTTGCCCTTAAGATAAGGGCTTACCCGTCGGATGGGAGCCTGTTATGAAGGTTGGACTTGTAACCAAGGAGTGGCCACCTCATATTTATGGTGGCGCCGGAGTACATGTGAAATATCTAGCCAAAAGCCTACGAGAGCTTGTAGACGTTGATGTTCACTGTTTTGGTGAAGCCCGCCCCGATGCGACCGGTTATGAATTATCCGAAGCCGATCAGCAACTTAATCCTGCGATGCAGGCGTTGATTACAGATGCGCAGATTGCATCCAACTTAGGTGGAGTCGATATCGTCCACTCCCACACCTGGTATGCCAACATGGCGGGCCACTTCGCCAAGATTCTCTACAAAATTCCACATGTCATAAGCGCACACTCTCTAGAACCAGATCGCCCTTGGAAAGAGGAGCAGATCGGTGGCGGCTATCGAATTTCGTCTTGGGCTGAGAAAACCGCCTATGAATCTGCTGATGCAATCATCGCTGTCTCGCAGGGAATGCGCCGCGATGTTCTCAAGGCCTATCCATCGCTGGATCCCGCCAAGGTTCATGCAATCTTGAATGGAATTGATACAGATACTTATAAGCCTCAATCAAATCCAGAGTTACTCGAATCTCTTGGCATCAAAGGCCCTTACGCAATCTTCGTAGGTCGAATCACTCGCCAAAAAGGATTGGCTCACCTTCTTAAAGCTTGGAAAGAAGTTGATCCGAAGTATGGATTGGTTCTCTGCGCTGGAAGTCCTGATGAGCCTGGCATTGGAGCAGAGGTGCAGGCAGCGATTGAAGAGTTGCA
>CAIZHC010000271.1 GCA_903932705.1 uncultured Actinomycetes bacterium
AGCCGGATCAATGATCCAGGTTCGTGTTCCAAGTGGAGGATTAAATACAAGTTCTCCCAACCGACCAGTTACGCCGAGTGATGTGGTGAGTTCATCATCAATAAACTCTCCGGCAATCTGACGGTGGGTGGGTTCAGTAATTAGGATTGTTGTGCTTGCTTCCGCACTCGACGTCAAAACGGGCAATGAAAGCAATAAGAGTGAAAGGCTAGCCACGAGAAGAGCTATGCGTTTCATACGGTGAGATCACCTGACTTTGCAATCAATTTCTTCTCGTCCGGGTATGCAAGCAACGAGATGATTTCATCAAGTGGGAACCATCCAACATCATCAACTTCAGTAACCTGAGGCGACAAGGTTCCACCCACCTCGCGAAAGAGATAGTGGTGAACGGTCTTATGAATTCTCTTTCCGCCAGCCATAAACCAGAAATCAATAATTCCTAGCTCACGTGCAATTTCACTTTGAATACCGGTCTCTTCAGCCACTTCTCGAATCGCCGCTTGCTCCGGCGTCTCACCAGCTTCTATATGTCCCTTTGGGAGCGACCAGAGCAATCTCTCCCGACTGGCATCTTTAAGATCTCGTCTTCCAATCAACAAACCCTTGGTGCCGGTTCCATCTATAACCAATCCACCGGCACTTACCTCATCCACCCGCTTGGCATAGACCGAACGCTTCTTAACAGCGGTTTTTTTGGCAGGGGTAAGACCAGTTTCGGTTTTTACCGCAGTAGAAGAAGGTGTTGGTGTGTGTGGCCCCGCAGGACGCCGTCTCCGACGTTTTTTCCGTTTCGCATCGCCACCCGCACCAGGTGCCGGGGTCATAAGAGAAGGGTACTGCTCTAGCCTTACTCCTTGTGAGTACCCAGATGCCTAATCCTCGAGACATTGCCGCCGAGCTCGCCCTTGGCGCGCTCACAGCGCACGAGGAAATTATTCATTCCCTCGCTCACGCATATAAAGAGGCGGGATTTCGTTTGGCGCTCGTAGGTGGTCCAGTGCGCGATGCAATCTTGGGTCGACTTGGAAACGATTTAGATTTCACGACTAATGCGCGGCCAGCAGAGTCAACGCTGCTTCTTAAACGTTGGGCAGATGCAATTTGGGAGACTGGCGCTGCATTTGGAACTATCGCAGCAAAAAAAGGCGATGTAACTGTTGAGGTAACTACATATCGCAGTGAGAGTTACGACCCGCAATCACGCAAACCGGATGTTGATTTTGGTGATTCAATTGAAGGCGATCTTGCGCGACGCGATTTCACAATTAATGCCATGGCGTTAGAACTTACCGGGACTTGTCCTGAGTTCATTGATCTCTTTGATGGCGCATCGGACCTTGCCAAGAAGATTTTGCGAACTCCTGGAAGCGCCGAATCATCTTTTTCTGATGATCCACTTCGCATGATGCGCGCTGCACGATTTGTTGCACAATTAGATTTCTCAGTGGATCCAGAGATTGTGGAAGCAATCACCAAGATGGCTGATCGCCTCACAATCATTTCTGCCGAACGCATACGCGATGAATTTACGAAGACGCTCATGGCTGCTAACCCTCGATTGGGTTTGCGTCTTTTAGTTGAAACTGGATTGGCCGCCAATTTTCTACCAGAGTTGCCAAAACTTAAATTGGAGATAGATGAGCACCATCATCACAAAGACGTGTACGAGCACTCTCTTACCGTTCTTGATCAAGCAATCTCGTTAGAAGATCGACTTGGCGGATCAAATTTAATAATTCGCCTTGCAGCGCTGCTGCACGATATTGGTAAGCCTAGAACTCGAGAATTAATTCCAGGCGGTGGAGTCTCTTTCCACCACCATGAAGTTGTTGGCGCAAAGATGACAAAGAAACGTTTAAAAGAGTTGCGATTCGATAGCAAGACAGTTGATGATGTTTCCACGCTGGTCTTCTTACATCTTCGTTTCCACGGTTACGGAAGCGGTGAATGGACTGATTCTGCGGTGCGTCGATATATTCGTGATGCCGGTGAGTTACTAGTCCATCTTCATGTTCTTACCCGCGCCGATTGCACCACTCGAAATAAGCGAAAAGCTGATCAGTTAGCTGCCACTTATGACTCATTGGAAGTACGTATCAAAGAGTTGATGGAGCAGGAAGAGCTCAATCGAAT
>CAIZHC010000272.1 GCA_903932705.1 uncultured Actinomycetes bacterium
CAATCACCTTCTTCCATGAGTTAGATAACACTCTCTATTCAGCGGATTCATCCACCTTTATTGGACAAATTTATAGTGATTTCAACCTTGCCAATATTGCCGATGCTGCAAACGCCGGTGGGTACCCACAGCTAAGCGCAGAGGCTGTTATAAAAGCTAACCCGAAGCTCATCTTTTTAGATGACGCCACCTACGGAGAATCTGCGGCAACAGTCGCAGCTCGCCCAGGTTGGAGCGCCATCTCTGCGGTTAAGAACAAAAGGGTTTTGGCACTTCCCCTTGATATTCCAGATCGTTGGGGGCCTCGCCTTGTTGATTTCTATCGCTACATCGCGCAAGCGATTTCCAAGGTCAATTAACAGCAGCGTGAAATAAGGGTTAGCCATGAGCACAGAACACGGAGCAATATCCAGAATCTGGAATTGGCGCATCACCGCGTTCTGTGCACTCATTTTGTTGGCGGTGGCCATCATGGCGGTGAGTTTTGGCCCTATCTCAATTAACTTTTTCAAAGTCTTTAAAACTCTCTTTGATTTACCGGGAGGAAGTACTGGACAAGATCGAACAGTGATTTTGGAACTGCGACTTCCTCGAGTTATTTTGGGAGCACTTGTCGGAGCAGCACTTGCTACTAGTGGCGCGGTCTATCAAACTGTTTTTCATAATCCACTTGCAGATCCCTACTTACTCGGAGCTGCAAGTGGCGCTGGCCTCGGAGCAACAATCGCCCTTACGAGCACGCATCACGACCTGCACGCCGCTCTCCCGATATTCGCTTTTGGTGGTGGAGTACTTGCCGTCTTCACCTCATTTGTGATCTCTGGAAAGTTCTTCGCCGACCCGAACTCCCTCCTTCTCTCTGGAATCGCAGTAGGTTCTTTTGCGACCGCGATTCAAACGTATTTGCAGCAGCGACATAGTGCTGCGCTCCGTCCGGTTTACTCCTGGATTCTTGGAGATCTAACGAGCGCAACATGGAGCGTTGTTGCATGGTCCTCTCTCTACATCGCTATCGCACTCATCATTCTCTTTACCGTTGCAAAGCAACTCGACGGATTGATGTTGAGCGATGAGGAGGCCTATTCACTAGGAATTAACCCTAAGAGATTGCGAATTATTGCGGTTGCCGCGGCAACCCTTGCAACAGCTACGGCAGTCTCTGCATCAGGTCTTATTGGATTTGTCGGAATCGTGGTACCCCACCTTGTGCGTGGGCTCACTCACCGAGTGACAAACCGTTCATTAATATCAATCGCAATGGCTGGAGCAGCGTTTCTCGTCTTGGCGGACCTTGGTGCGCGCACCTTGCTCTCCCCCGCCGAACTTCCGATTGGCGTAATCACGGCATTTGTCGGAGCGCCATTCTTCTTGGTTGTACTCCGTAACCGCAGAAAGGTCACGCAATGACAATCTCGATTACAGACTTAACTGTTCGCTATGGCGAGAAGGTAGTTCTCGACGATATTTCGTTAGATATCCTTCATGGCAAGTGGACCTGTTTAGTTGGTCCAAATGGCGCTGGTAAGACAACATTCCTTCGTGCACTTCTCGGAATGGCGCCTTACTCCGGGAGCATCAAAGATCGCGGTCACGAAGTATTTAAAAACCATAAGCGCAATGTCGCTTTCGTTCCGCAATCCCCTCAAATTCCACAAGGAATGACGGTTGCTGAGTATGTAATGCTCGGTCGCTCCAAACGTGATGGTTGGGGTAACGACTCACTTCTCAGTCGCGAATACGTTCATAAGGTTTTGACACAAACTCACCTCTTTGGAATGCAAACCAATTTGGTCTCTCAACTTTCTGGCGGGGAGATGCAACGTGCGTTAATCGCCAGAGCTCTTGCGCAAGAGCCAGAGTTGATCTTGCTTGATGAACCCACCAGCGCCCTAGATTTGCATCATCAAATCTCAGTGCTCAACAACATTGAACTACTTAAAGAGAATGGCGTCACCGTAATCTCAACAATGCATGACCTCACTCTCGCTGCAATGTTTGCAGAAGAGATTGTCGTAATTAAGAATGGAAAGATTTTGCTCTCGGGTGAATCAAATTTGGTAATACATTCCTCTGAACTTAGAAAGGCATATGACAACCGCATCGATGTTTACACGCTCGAATCCGGAAGACCTGTGGTGGTTGCCAAGAAGAAAGGTCTCATTTAGCCAGTTTACTATCGAAACTGTCATTTAGGTCACAGAATGTGTGCTACCTTGCCTTTAGACGTAAGTCATCTATAAGGGAATTGCTCGTACGACAGTGAGTCGTTTTGAGTTTGTCTGCTGGCCTCGTGGCCTCCCTTTCATCGAAATGAGCTCCACATTCTAAAATCACCGAATAAATTCCAAATCCTTACCATTTTGGCTGCACTTGGATTATCACTCCTTGTAGCCGAACAGGCGCGCGCAACAGATGTCACGCTTACAGTTTCAACTCCATCCACTCCTCCGCCAACGGCTGGCAGTCTCACTATCTCCGTCCCAGCCACTTTTAACCTTGGAACGGCAAGCGCCGGATCAACAATCTCGGTCTCAATGGGCTCAGTGACGGTGGCAGATACCCGCGGAACTTCTGCTGGGTGGACCGTCGGAGTAATCGCGAGTGCGCTGACAAACACAACCGTCGGAAACACGATCATTCCAACGGCAATGTCATATACCACTGGAGTTATAACACCTTCTGGAACGGTCACCATGGTCGAGCAAGACCAAACGAACCTAACTGGAGTTGTTCCAGTTGCAACCGCATCACTAGGAAGCGGTCACTTCGGTGCCACTTGGGCACCAACACTTACAGTGGTCATCCCTTCTGCTGCAGCTGATGGGCTTTATACGGGAACCATCACCCAATCAGTAGCGTAATGACAGGAACCTCTGAAGTTGGAGGGCTAGGAATTCGCATATCGCAAATTCCTAGCGCTTCGGCGAATACACCAAATTCTGGAATTTATATCGTGAGTCGATTGCTTCCATCAACTTCAGTCACTCAGCGGCTTGCAGTTTCTAATTCTTCCAACATAGCTATGCATGTCACCATCTATCCTGGACCTGCAACTAACATCGATGGAATATTCCTTCCGCAGGCTGAGGGAACTTCAAACGAGTTAACCTCCTGGACAACGGTCTCACCATCAGTAATTGATCTAGCGCCTAAGAGTTACAAAGAGGTAACAGTCACTATCAATGTTCCGTCCGTAATTACTCCAAGTGAAGCATTTGGAGTTATCTGGGCATCGGTTTCAGCTGCACCTGGAGCCTCGGGGATAACAAGCGTTAATCGTGTTGGAATCCGAATGTACGACCCCATCGGAAATTTTTCAGCAACTTCCTCGTCTACTCAGAGCAGCCAACCAAGTTGGGTATCTACTCACTCCATCGAAATTGGATGGTCGGCATTTTTCTTGGTAGCAATTCTTGGATTCGGTTATGCACTATCCCTAGGAGCAAAGAATAAAAGAAGAGCTTCTGTTGCGCAGGTCCCAAAGCAGGACAAGAGTGGAAAAGATAGAGAGAAGAGTTAACCTATTTAGTTAGCGCACGTGCGATGCTACGAAGGGCGGCTTAACCACTTTAACAACGCTGCTTCTGCCCCGTACATCAATGGTTAACTCCGCATCAAGTTCAATATCTGGCTTGATTAGTGCCAATCCAATTCCGGTCTTAAGTTTTGGAGAGAATGTTCCGCTGGTCACTTCACCTACAACTGCGCCATTGGCATCAAGTACGTTCATGCCGCCGCGAGGAATACCTCGATCTTGCGCAAGCAAACCGCGAAGGATGCGAGGAACTCCGGCTGCCTTCTCGGCAACGAGAGCATCATGTCCGTGGAAAGCCGCTTTCTTAAGAGCAACTGCCCATCCTGCATTAGCTTGTAACGGCGAGATAGAAAGAGAGAGTTCGTGACCGTGAAGTGGGTATCCCATTTCGGTGCGCAAGGTGTCGCGGGCGCCAAGACCACAAATTCGACCACCAACTTTTTCGACCGCTGCAACGAGCAACTCCCAGAGCGGAAGAGTGGATTCCCAGGCAGGGATTAATTCATACCCAAATTCACCCGTGTAACCGGTTCGGCAGATAATGACGGAACCCAACTCCTCGTGGCCAGGAAGTGTTACTTCAGAGAAGGCCATGTAGTCGAGATCAACGCTCACACCTAAGAGTGCAAGCAATTCCTTGCTCTTAGGTCCTTGAACTGCGAGAACGCCAAAATCATGATGTGCGTTCTTTATGCTTAAACCAAGATCATTTGCCCTCTCGAGCACTGCAAAGACCGAGGCGCAATTTGCAGCGTTAGGAACCAAGAAAAATTTCTCGTCGTCATAGCGATAGATGATGAGATCATCAATTACTCCCCCTGTCTCGTCGCAGAGAAGGTTGTACTGGGCACTGCCATGGCCAATGCGATCAAGATCGTTGGTGAATATCCGATTGAGGAACATCAGCGCACCGACGCCTGAAACCTCAATCTTGCCGAGGTGCGAAACATCAAAGATTCCGACCGCTTCACGTACTGCGGTGTGCTCGGCAATCACCCCACCTGCGCTCAACGACCCAACTGCTTTGGGGTACTCAATCGGCATCTGCCATCCACCGAAGTCTGCGAGTTTTGCGCCTGCGTTTGAATGCCAATCAAAGAGCGGAGATTCCATATATATAACCTATCCCAAAGTGGAACGCGGGTGGCGAAGGTGAGAGAATGGCGAAATGGCTACTCTTAAATCTGCTTCCGAATCCACTAGTGATGTCCTTGTTCTCGGGCTCTCATCCAAGGCTGGCAAGCTCTCCATCCACCCCAACATCCAACACATTTCGGTTGTTTCACACGACCTCAAGAAGTTGCTTGGAATCTTGGGCGATCTAGGTGCGACTGGAAAAGTTGATGAGGTAGTTAAGGTTCCGTTCTCTGGACCAAAGTTAGTTCTCTTCACAGGCTTTGGAACAACAGCGGCAACATATTCACCTGAGACTCTTCGTCGCGCCGCTGGAGCTGCAACTCGCGCTCTCGCCGGTCAGGCACATGCTGACTTTGCACTTCCTATTGGAACTGAAGCCGATCTCGCTGCAGTCGCAGAGGGAGTTTCACTTGGCGCTTACAGCTTCACAGAATTTCTTGGCTCATCAAAGGCATCACAGAAAGCACCTTTGAAATCCGCAACAATTATCTCTTCACTTGGAAACTCTGCTTCAAGCAAAGCTGCTCTTAAGCGCGCGGAGATTCTGGGTCGCCATGTTGCTACAACTCGTGACCTCATTAATACTCCTCCATCACATCTAACACCGATTACCTTCAGTGCGCAGATGAAGAAGACTGCAGCATCACTTGGAATCAAAGTTGAGATTTTGAATGAGACCCAACTTCGCGCAAAGGGTTACGGCGGAATATCTGCTGTAGGCCAGGGATCTTCCAATCCCCCTCGCCTATTTCACATCACTTACTCCCCCCTAAAGCCAAAGAAGCGTTTTGCATTTGTCGGTAAAGGAATCACCTTTGATTCAGGTGGCTATGCCTTGAAGCCGGCCGGCGGCATGGAAGATATGAAGTCAGATATGAGTGGCGCAGCTGCAGTCATCGCAGCAACCTTCGCTATCGCTGAACTTAAATTGCCTGTAGCCATCGACGCATATGCTTGCCTCGCGGAGAACATGATCAGCGGAGATGCAACTCGCCCAAGTGACATCATCACAATCCTTGGCGGCAAGACTGTTGAAGTTTTAAACCCTGATGCTGAAGGTCGATTGGTCTTGGCAGATGGATTGGTCCGAGCAGCGATGGATGGCGAGCGCAATGGCGGACTAGATGGCATCGTCGATGTTGCAACGCTCACTGGAGCTCAAGTTGTAGCCCTTGGAACTCGCACCTCAGCTGTGATGACCAACAATGAGGAGTTCCGCACCCAATTCTTGGAGGCGACTGGCATCTCAGGTGAATCATTCTGGCCAATGCCACTTCCAGAGGAGCTCAAGGAGGGTCTCGCCTCACCTTCGGCCGACCTCTCAAACATCAATCCTTCAGGGCGGCATGGCGGAATGCTCTTCGCCGGCCTCTTTTTGAAGGAATTTGTCCCTGACACCATCCCTTGGCTCCACCTCGATATTGCTGGTCCGGCTCTGACTCACGAAGCCCACGGATATACCCCAGTCGGTGGAACTGGCGTGAGCGTTAGATCTTTGGTCGCCTTGGCTGAGTTAGCGGTCTCACAGTCCTAACTTGCGAAGAGCGTGCCCCTAAGTCGTGGCAGGATTAACCCCCTGTGCGGTTCTTTGAATCCTCAAGAAAAGGTGAAGTGTGAACGAATTTGATCTTGTAATCCTTGGTGGCGGAAGTGGCGGATATGCGTGTGCGCTACGCGGAGCCCAACTCGGACTTTCAGTAGTACTTATTGAACAAGACAAGGTCGGCGGCACCTGCCTCCACCGCGGTTGTATTCCAACAAAGGCGCTTTTGCACGCAGGTGAGATTGCAGATGACACTCGCCACGCTGCTGAATTCGGCGTCAACGCACAATTCATCTCAATCGACATGTTGGCAGTTAATGCCTATAAAGACGGAGTCATCTCCAAGCTCCACAAAGGCCTTCAAGGTTTAGTTAAGTCTCGCAACATCACCTACGTCGAGGGCCATGGTCGCCTCGTTGCGAAGAATCAGATTGAAGTAAACGGAACCATCTACACCGGCAAGAACGTGATTCTTGCAACCGGTTCTTATGCCAAGACTCTTCCTGGACTTGAAATTGATGGAACTCAGATCATCACCAGCAATGAAGCGATGTCGATGGATTACGTTCCAAAGAAGGTAATCGTTCTCGGTGGCGGAGTTATTGGCTGCGAGTTCGCATCTGTCTGGAGCTCATTCGGAGCAGATGTAACAATCATTGAAGGTCTCCCTCGCTTGGTCGCACTTGAAGATGAGAGTTCCAGCAAGCAACTCGAACGCGCTTTTCGCAAGCGTGGAATTAAATTTGAAGTTGGCGTGAAGTTTGCTTCTGCTACCAAAGGCTCAGAGGGCGTGACCGTGACTCTTGAAAATGGAGCAACTCACACCGCTGATGTTCTACTTGTTGCAGTCGGTCGCGGTCCGGTCTCGGCAAACCTCGGTTATGAAGAGCAAGGTCTCACTATGGATCGTGGCTACCTCATCGTTGATAACAAGTGCCGCACCAATGTTCCAGGAATCTGGGCTGTTGGAGATTTGATCCCAACGCTCCAACTCGCTCACGTTGGATTCGCCGAGGGGATCTTGGTTGCTGAAGAGATTGCCGGATTAAATCCTCGTCCAATTAACTATGACGGCGTCCCTCGCGTTACATACTCTGAGCCTGAGGTCGCATCAGTTGGACTTACAACCGCGGCAGCTAAAGAGCGCGGATATGACGTTGTTGAACTTTCTTATGATCTCGCTGGAAACGGCAAGGCAAATATCTTGAAGACCGCTGGATCCATCAAGCTCGTGGCTCAGAAGAACGGACCAGTTCTTGGAGTTCACATGGTTGGCTCTCGCGTCGGTGAACTTCTCGCTGAAGCACAATTGATTTACAACTGGGAGGCATCAGCAGATGATGTTGCTCCTTTGATTCACGCTCACCCAACCTTGTCAGAGGCAATGGGCGAGGCGCACATGGCACTTGCTGGCAAACCACTGCACGCCCACGGGTAATAGGAGATAACGCGATGACCTTTTCAGTAACCATG
>CAIZHC010000273.1 GCA_903932705.1 uncultured Actinomycetes bacterium
ATACAGGTTGCAGGCGGATTTACCTTAGATGGCCACTCAGCACCATTTATCACCCACATCGAGGGAGATCCCAGCGGAATTATCGGGCTCTCTCTTCCAACTCTTCGCAAGATAATCATTAACTTGGGACTTGAATGGTCTTCAGTTGTGCCCGCTGGAGTTTCACAATTAGGAGTGTCGAAATGACGAAGATTTCATCCGTACTCATCGCTAACCGCGGAGAGATCGCAGTTCGCGTCGCCCGTGCTTGTCGTGATCATGGCGTTAAATCAATCGCCATTTACTCGGATGAAGATCGCAATTCTCTCCACGTGGCTACCGCTGATGAAGCCTTTGCACTCCATGGCCTATCAGCTGCTGAGACATACCTCGATCAAAGCAAAATTCTTGCAATCGCCAAAGAATCTGGCGCAGATGCGATTCACCCTGGTTATGGATTCCTCTCCGAGAACGCGCAATTTGCCGAACGCGTTATTGAAGCTGGTCTTATCTGGATTGGGCCTCCACCAGCTGCGATTCGTGAGCTTGGCGACAAGGTGTCAGCACGAAAGATAGCTGCGAAGGTAGGCGCACCACTCGTTGCAGGTACTGCTGACCCAGTGGACTCTCCCGATGAAGTTATTGCCTTTGCAAAGGAACATGGTCTACCAGTTGCCATTAAGGCTGCACACGGTGGAGGCGGACGAGGACTCAAAGTCGCATTTACCATGGAGGAAATTCCCGAACTCTTCGCCTCAGCAGTTCGCGAAGCGATCACTGGCTTTGGTCGCGGTGAGTGTTTCGTTGAACGCTATCTTGATAAGCCCCGCCACGTTGAAACCCAATGCCTGGTCGATATGCATGGCAACGCAGTTGTTGTTAGTACTCGCGACTGCTCACTTCAACGTCGGCATCAGAAGCTTGTCGAAGAAGCGCCAGCGCCATTTCTTACTGAAGCTCAGATTGAACAGCTTTACACCTCCTCAAAAGCAATTATGCGCGAGGTTGGATATGTTGGAGCTGGTACCTGTGAATTCTTGGTTGGCAAAGATGGCACCATCTCATTCCTCGAAGTAAATACTCGTCTGCAAGTGGAACACCCAGTCAGTGAAGAGGTAACCGGTCTTGATTTGGTGCGTGAACAGCTTCGTATCGCATCGGGTGAAGCAATCTCCCCTATTGATCCAATCATCCGCGGTCACAGTTTGGAATTTCGAATCAATGGTGAAGATCCTGGAAATGGCTTTCTCCCATCACTGGGAACCATTACTCAATGGGAAGTTCCATCAGGACCGGGAGTACGCATTGATGCTGGCTTCGACCACGGACACACCATCGGTTCGCACTTCGATTCCCTCCTTGCAAAATTAATCGTCACTGGTGCAACTCGCAAGGAAGCGATTGAGCGCGCACGCCGGGCCCTTCGGGAATTTGAAATTGGTGGATTAGCGACAGCACTTCCATTCCATCGCGCAATCGTCGATGATCCGAATTTCACTGAAGAATTCAAGGTTTACACCAGCTACATTGAAAATGAATTTAACAATCAGATTCCAGCATTTGATTTCAAGGCAGGAGTTGCGGCGTCAAAGGTCGCATCACAAAAAGTCGTTGCCGAAGTTAATGGCCATCGCTTTGAAGTTGTTCTCCACTCCCAGGCCCCTGCTGAAAAACGCCACCGTATCAAGAGCAATAGCGTGGCAAAAACATCTGGAAATTCAGTCATTAGCCCTATGCAAGGCACGGTTGTAAAGATTGTGAAAGCAAATGGCGATCGGGTAGAAGTTGGCGATCTCATCGTTGTTCTAGAAGCCATGAAGATGGAGCAACCACTTTTGGCTCAAAAAGCCGGAGTTATTGCTCAACTTGGTGTTGGTGCAGGGCAAACTGTTTCAAGCGGTCAGCTGCTCTGCGTAATTGAAGATTAAGGAAGCTTAATCTTTCCACTCTTCAGGGTGGCAACTGCTGCGGCTACTTTCACTGAGTAACGCGCACCAAGTGTTGTTAGCGCCATGGATTCTCCGCCGTCTTTGACTGTATACATATGCCCAAAGATGCCTTCAGTCCCATTGAGCACATCTACGATGCTCTCTCCCTGAATTGCAGAGTTCATTACATCGCGGACCGCAACATCAATGTGCTTGGAAACAGCTCCTATAAGCACTTTCTGTCCCGCTTTATCTAATAAGAAATATTGATCAGGGTTTACGCCGATGAGGTAAACCGGGTGCTTGGCAGTCGAAAGCTTTGCGACTGTGTCCTGTACCTCTGGTCCTGTAGACCATTCAGAAAAGACGATATCCGCCCCCGCAGTGATTGCGCTCTTAGTGGCATTTGTCGGGTCCAGATCAACTAGCTGACTAATTACTACGGCCTTCGGCTGGACTGATTTAAGTCCAAGTTGGAAGGCAGCTACATAAGGAGCGAAGAGCGTAGGAGCGATAAATCCCACCTTCTTACTCTTTGTTGCTGCACCCGCAAGAACACCAGCGAGATATGCACCATCAGAGTTTGAAAAAACCATATCGCTCAGATTGAGGTTACCAACGCTCGCATCGTTTATGAGTGCGAATTGAGTATTTGGATTGGCGATAGCAACAACGCCTAGCGCTTTTGCATAACCTGGTCCGATCGCCACAATCAGGTTGTATTTGGCATCCACTAAGAATTGCAACCGTGATTCACGATCGCTCTCGGTTCCATTTGTGACCATCTCACGAACGGATAAAGCTGTTAATCCATACTTCTTCTTAATCGCATCTACACCTTTAGCTGCTGAATCATTTATCCCATGATCTCCACGACCGCCGATGTCATAGGCAATCGCAATCTTGATAGAAATCGCCGCATGGGCAGGTATCGCTTGGGCAGAAAAAATGAGAGATGTCGATGCGAGGAGCGCAGCGAATTTACCCCCGCGCAACTAAACCAATCCGTTCATAAACATCAGCAAGAGTTTTGGCAGCCACTTCTTCGGCCTTCTCGGCACCGACTTTCAAGATGCTGGCGAGGTGCGCTTTATCATCAAGAAGTTCTAGAGTCTTGGTTCGAACTGGGCGCAGATACTCGACTACAACTTCAGCTACAGCACCTTTAAAATCTCCATAACCCTTGCCTTCAAAGTCCGTTTCAATGCTTGCAACAGTTCTGCCGCTTAGGGTTGAGAAAATTGTGAGCAGATTCGAGATTCCAGGTTTCTCTACAGAATCAAATTTAACTTCACGACCGGTATCAGTAACAGCGCTCTTTATCTTCTTGGTATTGGCCTCAGGAGTATCGAGAATCTCAATGAGGCCATTGAGTGAATCCGCAGATTTACTCATCTTCGAAGTTGGCTCTTGAAGATCGTAGATCTTTGCGCCCTCCTTCATGATGTAACCCTCAGGAATTCGGAAGGTATTTCCATAGGTGCTATTAAATCGAGTGGCGAGGTCGCGTGTTAGTTCGATGTGCTGGCGCTGATCTTCGCCAACGGGAACTTGATCGGCCTGGTAGAGCAAGATATCTGCAGCCATCAACATGGGATAGGTAAAGACTCCGACGCCAATACGATCATTGCCAACCTTCGAAGTTTTATCTTTAAATTGCGTCATTCGGCTTGCCTCACCAAAGCCGGTAAGACATTCCATAATCCAGCCCAATTGATTGTGCTGAGGAACATGCGATTGCACGAAGAGGGTGCAGTGCTCTGGGTCAACTCCAAGTGCCAAGAGTTGGGCAATGGAGGTGAGGGTGTTCTGGCGGAGCTCCTTGGGATCAGGAGATGAGGTGAGCGCATGTAAATCTACGACGCAGTAGAAAGCATCGTGGCTCTCTTGCAGGTCTACCCACTGCTTAACAGCACCCAAGTAATTTCCAAGGTGAAAGGAGCCATTTGTAGGCTGGATTCCAGATAAGACTCTTGGCTGTGACATGCGGCAATACTACCGATTACGCGTTGGTCCTAGAGATCAATAGCTGGCCCGCTCGCTTACCCTCCAGGGTCAAGACGGTAATACGTAGACCAGGTAGAGCAATCACATCATGAGCCTCTGGCAATCTCCCGAGAGAATGCATAATGAATCCCCCGGCAGTCTCATATGGACCTTGCGGCAATTCAATTCCGGTCTGCTCTTTTAAATCTTCCAGCGAGATAAGGGCATCAACTTCATAGTCGCCCGTGCGAGGTTGTGCAGTAACTTCGCTCTCAGGTTCGTCGTACTCATCTTCGATATCACCAATAAAACACTCCACGATATCTTCAAGGGTGACGATGCCATCAGTTCCGCCGTACTCATCCAAAACAATGGCTAGATGAGCTCGCTTAACGCGCATCTCGGTAAGGGCAGGGAGAACTCCCTTAGTACCGGGCAAGAAAATGACAGGTCTCATGATGTCGAGCAAGGTCTTACCTAAATCCTCTTCCCGCAAATTTAAGAGGTCGCGCACGTGCAAGAAGCCGATAACTTCATCACTTGAACCACGAGTCACCGGGTACCTGGAGTGAGCGGTGCGAACTGCAATAGCCTTAGCTTCTGCCAAGGTAATACCAACATCTAGAAAATCAACTTCGGTTCGCGGAACCATGATCTCGTGAAGTACTAAATCGCCAGCGTTAAATACATCTTCCACAATGTCACGCTCTTCATCAGAGAGAGCGGCATGACCGGTGACAAGATCGACAAGTTCGGCCTCAGATATTTCAGAGCGCACTTCCTGAGCTTTAAGCCCAAAGAGTTTGACGATTGCATCAGTTGATTTTGAGAGAATCCAAATTACTGGACGAAATACATTTGCAATGCGGTCGATGCTGGGCGCAGCGGCAAGTGCAATCTGTTCCGTGCGATAGAGCGCCAAACGTTTTGGAACCAACTCGCCAATCACAAGTGAGACATAAGCGATCATGATTGTCACAAAGACAACAGAGATGGCGGTGCTCAAACCATGGGAGAGTCCCCACCGTTCCAAAATTGGGATGACAAAGGTTTGACCGATTCGTTCTGCGCCGAGAGCTGCGGATAAGAATCCGCAGAATGTAACTCCGACCTGAGCCGCCGCCAGGAATCGATTGGGATTCTTGGTGAGCTTGGCCAACCTCGCAGTTCGCTTCGGCTTAGCCCCTGCTGCCTCCATCTGGCGGAGTTGGGACTCACGCAGGGAGATCAAGGCAATCTCAGCCGCCACGAAGATACCGGCGACCACTATGAAGAGCAGTACCAGGAGTACATCTAAGGTGAATTGCCCGAGGCTGCCGATCGGGGGGTTGGGCTCCATAGACCTAAGGGTATCGTGGCAGAGAAAAGGTGCTCTAAAAGGTTGGTTCTAGGGGCGAGAGTGGCTAATCTTTACCCACCAGAAGGCTTCCGCCTCCTGGTGCTTTACCTTCATCCAACGGATCGTCGGGCACGTACCTGCCCGGAGAAGGAGTGAATAACTCATGGCATCAGTCGTATTTGAAAACGCTTCACGTATTTACCCTGGCACAACTAAGCCAGCTGTAGACAAACTCAACCTCACAGTCAACGACGGAGAATTTCTTGTTCTCGTTGGCCCTTCTGGTTGCGGTAAGTCAACATCCCTTCGCATGCTCGCTGGTCTTGAAGAGGTCGACAATGGTGCGATCCGTATCGGCGATCGCGATGTAACAGATGTTGCTCCAAAAGATCGCGATATCGCGATGGTTTTCCAGTCTTACGCTCTCTACCCTCATATGTCAGTAGCAGAGAACATGGGCTTCGCACTCAAGATTGCTGGCGTCGCTAAGGAAGAGCGTGACAAGCGCGTTCTTGAAGCAGCAAAGCTTCTTGATCTCGAGCCTTACCTAGATCGCAAGCCAAAGGCACTTTCTGGTGGACAACGCCAGCGTGTTGCAATGGGTCGCGCAATTGTTCGTGAACCACAAGTGTTCTTGATGGATGAGCCTCTCTCAAACTTGGATGCAAAGTTGCGCGTAGCAACTCGTACCCAAATCGCAGCGCTACAACGCCGCTTGGGAATCACCACCGTTTATGTAACACACGATCAAGTTGAAGCTATGACAATGGGTGATCGCGTTGCGGTTCTCAAAGATGGCTTGCTACAACAAGTTGATACTCCTCGTAACCTTTATGACACACCTGTTAACGCATTCGTAGCAGGATTCATTGGATCACCAGCTATGAACCTCTTGACCGCACCAGTAAGTGGCGGCAAGGCAAGCTTGGGTGATTTCAAGATCGACGTACCTGGCCACCTCAATGGAACAGTTACCGTCGGTGTTCGTCCAGAGGGCTTCACACCTTCATCAAAGGGCTTCCACGTTCTTGTTGAAGTTGTTGAAGAACTCGGTTCAGATGCCTTCGTTTATGGCCGTCCAGTTGATCCAGATGTGAAGTTTGCAAATGCAACAGATGAAGGCGCACAGGTTATTGTCCGTTGGGATCCAAAGAACCCACCAAAGCCAGGCGACACAATCACTGTTGAAGCAATTCCACATGCAATCCACCTCTTCGATTCAGCAACAGGTGAGCGCATTAACAAGTAATACTAGAAATAGTAAAAGCCCCGGTGATTATGCACCGGGGCTTTTACATATCCTATAGATTTCCCTCGCAAGCTTTAATCTCAGCAGTCGGAAGATCTGAACAGGGAAATTGCAAAGTGACCCCAGTAGCTGGTTGGTATTTCAGATTCTCGTCGCTCCAACTTAAAGGTCTAAAGTCGCCGAGTCTTTGATCTGGGTTAGGAGTATGTCCATCGTTGTCACCCCAACCATTCGCGTTGTGCGCGATCACAAAATACACATATGACGTGTTTCCGGCACTCGCGATTAAGGTTTTTCCATTATTAAACTGTCCCACGTCCATTTCTTTAAGAATTAAATTTTCGTTTAGTGACGTACCGGTGGACACCGCTATTAAATCAAATGGTTCACAACTATCATCTGGACAGACTCGACGCGAATAATAAAGAGCATAACTATCAACCTTCTCCTTGACAGGGTTTGTTTTCCAATGGAACGAAATATTCTTTG
>CAIZHC010000274.1 GCA_903932705.1 uncultured Actinomycetes bacterium
AGTATGGTGTTGCAGCAAGACCAGCAGATACTCCGGTTGAACCTGAGTAAGCCTGGATGCGGCCGATATTTCCTGCACCGTTGATTGTGCCTGGGAATACGTTAGCGAATACCTTGTCAGCAGGCTTTGTCCATACATCTGCGTTTGTCTTGGTGAACAAGGTAACGAAGTTCTTTGTTGTACCTGAAGAGTCAGAACGAACAACAAGGTGGATGGTCTGGTTTGGAAGTGTGTAGTAACGCTTTGTGTTTACTGTACGTAGAACAACAGGAGTGCCCTTGGCATCCTTCTTTGTTGATCCGTCAGCGTTCTTTGCGTAAACAACTTCAGCGACTGTTTGGTTGTTATCAGCAGCGATCTCTGCATCGTTCCACTTTGTAACCTTGCCAGCGAAGATATCTGACAATGTCTTCTCTGAAAGATAGAGAGGCTTTGAACCAGGGAGGTTGTAGATAACAGCGATTGGAGCCATTACTAGAGGAATGTTAAGGATAGATGCCTTAGCTGGAACATAACCAGAATCTGAGAAGTTTGCATCGAAGATTCCTGCATCAGCGTTCTTCTGTCCGGTACCTGAATCTGAAGAGTTATATGTGAAGGTGTTGCCAGTGGTGTTCTGCCATGCAACCTTGCAAGTGTTAAGAAGGGTAGCGTCGAATGATGAGCCACCAGCTTGGATTGATACGCCACCAGCGAATGCGCTTTGGGCAGAGAAAGCAATAACAGCAACTGCTGCTACAGCAATCTTTAGAGTCTTTGAAACCTTCATGGAGTTCCTTTCAAGAACTGTACGAGTCGTAGGGTCGTAGAACGAAAGTTATAGATTTCAGGCAAACAGAAAGCCCTCCCCGAGTAAACGTGGAGGGCTTTCTAAGTGAACAGCAGGTTAAATAGATGGCTTAACCGAAACGACCTGTGACATAGTTCTCAGTTCGCTCATCTTTTGGACGGGAGAAGATCTCGTTGGTCGAACCAACCTCAATCATCTGGCCAGGGCCACCATCAGATAAGAAGAATGCGGTGTAATCAGATACGCGCGCAGCCTGTTGCATATTGTGGGTAACGATGACGATTGTGACACTTGACGAGAGTTGAGAGATTGTCTCTTCGATACGAAGAGTTGATCCTGGATCAAGTGCTGAACAAGGCTCATCCATAAGAAGAACTTGTGGGCGAACCGCGAGAGCACGAGCAATACATAGACGTTGCTGCTGTCCACCAGAAAGTGCGCCGCCGTGGGTATTGAGGCGATCTTTAACTTCCGCCCACAAACCAGCACGCTCTAAGCACTCTTCGAGTAAATCATCTTTATTCTCTGTCTTGAGTTGAGCAAGCTTGAGACCAGCAAGAACATTCTCTGCAATTGTCATCGATGGGAATGGGTTTGGCTTCTGGAAAACCATGCCGACCTTGAGACGAATCTTTGTTACATCAACACCGGCGGCATAAATATCTTCACCATTGAGAAGAACTTCTCCAGCCATTGCAGCTGTTGGGATGAATTCATGCATTCGGTTGAGAGTGCGAAGGAATGTTGACTTACCGCAACCGGATGGACCGATCAGCGCGGTGACAGTTCCTGGCCAAAAGTCGAGTGAGACATTTGCCAAGGCATGCTTCTCACCAAACCATGCGTGAACTCCGCGGGCTTCAAGTCCAACACCAAGGGCGCTGTTACCAGGCTGCTTCTGAAGGCGTGCCGCCGCAATATCTGAGAGCGAACCCTTTGAGGCTGTCGTTTCCATTTCGTCTCCTTGATTATCTTCTGACTCAATAGTCATTACTTCTTACCTACTTTTCGGTTTCCGAGGATTCGAGCAGCCGTGAAAAGTATGACAACAATTACTAACAAAACCAAGATGCCAGCCCATGCTCTCGCAATCGATTCAGGCGTACCCGCGGCAAATGCCTGCCAAACGTAGTTTGGAAGTGAGCCTAGGGAGCCATTAAAAATGTTGTAGTTCTTGGTTCCGCTTCCACCCGTCAAGAGGAGGATTGGAGCGGTTTCTCCAGCTACGCGAGCCACACCCAAGATCATCGCTGTAATCAATCCGCTACGTGCAGCTGGAACAACTACGAGTGCGACGGAGCGCCACTGAGTTCCACCAAGTGCAACGCCTGCTTCGCGAAGATCACTTGGAATTAATTTTAAGACTTCTTGTGAAGTACGAGCGACTGTTGGAATCATCAAGATTGCAAGAGCGAGCGATCCCTGGAATCCATTTACAGTTTTTGTAAATGGAATCAAGATAGCTGCGTAGATAAAGAGACCTGCAACAATGGAAGGAACACCAGACATTGCTTGTACGAGGAACTCAATTGGACGAGTGAATTTTCCACGAATCTCGGTGAGGTAGAGCGCGGTAAGAATTCCGATAGGAACACTGATGATCATCGCAAAGAAGACAAGCAGGAATGTTCCGATAATTGCGTGAAGCAAACCACCTTGACCGATTGGATCAGTGAAAGAGTTGGAGTGCATATCTTTTGTGAAGAGAGTCCAGTGCAGTCCTTTATGACCGCGCACCCAGACCGTGACCAAGATACTGACAATAGGCATTACTGCGATGACAATCGCTGTGGTAACCAATCCACGGAAGAAACTATCAACCGCTGCTGGTCGTCCAGCCTTTACAAAGCTGACAACAAAATCAATAACGAGATATGCAAGGCAGAAGATTGCGGCATACGCCAGTTTTCCGCTCATTGGCGTAACAGCAACAAATACAAATGAAACCGCTAGGGCTGCCAGAACAATTCCGCCGGTCTTGGCGCGATCAACAGGTGTCGCGGCCCATGGCTTGCGTGGCTTTGGAGTAACTGGCTTCTCAATGATTGACATTAGCGACCGCTCTTTCCGGTGCGAGACACGATCAAGTTAGCGAGCGAGTTGACGATTAAGGTGAGGATAAAGAGCACCAAACCAGCGGCCATCAAGGCTTTAATCTCATAAGGAGAAGCCTCGCCAAACTTCAAGAGAATCATTGAAGCAACGTTTCCACCGGCGCTAAACAAGATATGCCAGTTAACCTGATAAACAATATTCAGAACTGTGTAGACCGCAACGGTTTCGCCCATCGCGCGACCAAGACCAAGCATGATGCCGCCAACAATCCCAGAGCGGGCATATGGGAAAGCAACTGCGCGCAACATCGCAAAGCGAGTACCACCAAGTGCGTATGCAGCTTGCATGCGATCCAGTGGAGTCTGCGAGAAAATTTCACGAGAGATAGATGTAACAATTGGAATAATCATCACGGCAAGAACAAGGCCAGCAATAAAAGGCGAGCGCGTCACATAAGGCGCAGGCAACTTAAAGATTGGAATCCAACTGAAAAACTTGTTAAGCAGCTTCGCCCAATACTCGCTAGATGCTTCGAGTACAAAAAATCCCCAGAGACCGAACAGGACTGAAGGAAAGGCAGCCATGAGGTCAATTGCAGAGACCATAATCTTTTTGATTGCTTCAGGTGCGTAGAAAGTTAGGTAGATAGCGGCGCCAACACTGATTGGTACTCCCACGACAACTGCAATTACAGCAACAACCATTGTTCCAATCAACATTGCCGCGATACCGAAATGCGAATTCTTGGTATCAATCTGTCCAGCATCATTGACTGCCGCACTCCAGTTACTTGTGGTGAGGAAGTGCAATCCTTGAGTCTTCAAGGTGTTGTAGCCATTAAATAATAGGAATATTAAAATCAATCCGAGAATTACCAACGATGAGAGGCCACCAGTAGTTACAACTCCGCGAAAGACCTTGTCAGAGAATCTTGGCTTGGTAGTTATTTCCCGCTTCGGAGGAATGGTCGCAGGGGGCTGGGTCAATGTTGAACTCACGAGGGAATAATTACCCCTTTCGGGTGTCAAATAATGGAGCCAAGGTGTCTAGAAGGTGAACGGAAAGTGAAATCGCCTCACAACTACCTCGTGCCCTAAGGTTCGGGTATGGGTAATGAAGCGCCAAATCTGATCTGGGTTGATTGCGAGATGACCGGGTTGGATCTGGAGAAGGATGTTCTGGTCGAGATTGCGGTCCTGGTGACCGACTCCCAGCTCAATATCCTGGGTGAGGGCGTCGACCTGGTTATCCACGCTCCCCAAGCGGCCCTGGATGGGATGAATGACTTCGTCCGCGAGATGCACACCGCTTCAGGCCTAATCACCGAGATACCAGAGGGCGTCTCGCTCTCCGAGGCTGAAACCAAGATTCTGGAATATCTTAATAAATATGCCTCAGGAGCAGGGAAGTCCCCGTTGGCCGGTAACTCGGTATCGGTCGATCGCACCTTCATCTCCCGCTTCCTGCCTGCCGTTAACGAATACCTCCACTACCGCACCGTGGATGTCTCCTCGGTAAAAGAGTTAGCACGCCGTTGGTACCCGAAGGTCTATTTCGCAGCCCCCAAGAAGACCGGCAACCATCGTGCCCTCGGTGATATTCGCGATTCCATCGAAGAGTTGGAGTACTACCGGAAGACAATTTTTGTACCCAATTAAGTAGGTTAGAATTACCAGTCCATGGTGGTCGTAGCTCAGCTGGTAGAGCACTCGGTTGTGGTCCGAGATGTCGCG
>CAIZHC010000275.1 GCA_903932705.1 uncultured Actinomycetes bacterium
CGGCCGGGAGCGCAAAGATGTTGTTGCGATTACTGCAGCAATGCTTGGTCCAACTGGTTTAGATCAATTCCAATCTGCATTTCCAGACCGTACCTTCGATGTAGGAATTGCAGAGCAGCACGCAGCGACCTCGGCGGCAGGTATGGCCTTTACCGGCCTGCATCCAGTTGTAGCGATCTATTCGACCTTCCTCAATCGCGCCTTCGACCAACTTTTGATGGATGTGGCTCTCCACAAGGCGGGGGTTACATTCGTACTTGATCGTGCAGGAATTACTGGCGATGATGGACCATCCCATAATGGAATGTGGGACTTAGCTCTCTCTGGAATTGTCCCGACTCTGCAAGTCGCTGCACCTCGTGATGGTGCCAGATTGCGCGAGGTACTTCGCGAGGCGGTAGATGTTAAGGATGCTCCAACATTGATTCGCTACCCCAAAGGCGCAGTTTGTGCTGATATCCCTGCATTTGAGCGTCGAGATGGAATTGATGTTCTCTATCGCGGCGAGAGCGCAGATATTTTGCTCGTGAGCATTGGAGCGATGGCGACAGTTGCAGTGGAAGCCGCCGGTCAGGCATATCGCGAAGGCGTCGGTGTAACTGTTATTGACCCACGCTGGGTCAAGCCATTGCCACGATCCTTGATTACGATGGCCAGGCGTTACAAGAGCATCGTTGTTATTGAAGATGGAATTCGCCACGGGGGAATTGCCAGCACAATCTCTGAAATGTTCCGTGAAGAGGGAATGTCTATTCCTATTCACTCAATTGGCGTGCCACTTGAGTTCTTGGAACATTCAAAGCGCGATGAGATTTTGACTGACTTGGGAATTACAGTTCAGACGATTACTCGCTCGCTTGTGAGCTGGTCGCTAACTTTGAAGGAGCTTGAACTGGGTCAGGAAGAGCCTTCAAAAACCCGACAAGAGTAAGTGATACATAGAGCACGTAAACAATAAGTTGTAGCCAGGTCATAACATTTGAAATTCCAAAAGTGCCATCTATGAGGGTGACGAATACTGAATTCTCTCCACCAAATTTCCAGACAGTCGAATTCGCCCCGCCAATATCTCCGCGACTTTGAAATTCATTCACTCCGTGGATTAAAACTCCACCGGCAACGATGATGAGCGCGATACCGGTAACGCGGAAAAACTTTCCAATATTTATTTTCACGCTGCGGCGATAGATCAAGGTTCCGAGCGCAATCGCGGTTGCTAGCCCAAAGATCAGTCCCAAGAGGGGCGCAGTATCGTGATTTACCGTCTTGAAGTTTGCATAGAGGAAGAGTGAAGTTTCAAGGCCTTCACGCCCCACGGAGAGAAATGCAACGAGAGCGAGAGCGAAACTTCCCATACCAAGTGCTTGCTCAACCTTGCCATGTAGTTCTTTGGCGATGGCGCGGGCACTGCGCTTCATCCAGAAGACCATCCAGGTAACTAAAGCGACAGCCAGGATGGAGGTAACTCCCGCGAATAGCTCTTCACCGCGGGTCGAGAGGTTGGCCGAGGTAAAGCTCAGGAGCGCCCCGAACCCTAAGGCGAGGGCGGCTGCGGCGAATACACCGCTCCAGATGGCAACAAGAGCCTTCTGACGACCAGATCGGACCAGGTAGGCGACCAAGATTCCTACGATGAGAGAGGCTTCTAGCCCTTCACGCAAGGCAATCAGAAAGGTGCTTAACATGAGGCGAGCCTAATCTCGCAATACTGAATTACGCAACTTTTATGTTGCGTAATTCTCATCACTCGGATGCAGGCTCAACTGCCGCCAGATCTGTCTCTGACGCAGGCTCAATAGGCTCAGTAGGCTCTGGAATCACTATCGGCTCTCTGGCGAGCATTGGCTCGATGAGGAGAGGTGAGATCTGTTCAACCTGCCAAGGTCGAGCTCCATGTTGGGTCAACAGCTCCCGAATGTAAATCTCAAGCTCTGATTCTGGTGGGTTCTTCCATACTAATTGGCGAATCGTCTCAGGGGAGATCAGATTTTCTACCGGCATTTCCAATTCGGCGGCGCGAGCAATTACCGCGGCGCGAGCATGTGAGAGTCTGGCATTTCCAAGAGGATTGCGATCTCTCCACAATTTAACGGGAGGAAGCCCAATTGTTGGTGTTCGCAGAACGGGTAGATCTGCATCAGGTAATTGTTGAGTTCGAAGCAGTAAATCAAACCACTCAGTTGTCGGGGCGCTTGTTACACGAGTCCTGCGCTTAATCATCTTGGCGAACTCATCAACTTTTGCAGGACGTTTCGTGGCAATCTCAACGAGGACTTCATCATTGAAAATTCTTCCTGGAGCAATATCAATCTCGCGCGCAAAATCATCCCGCGCATGCCAGAGCGCTCTGATGATTGCAAGGGTCATGCGATCTCGCACCTTATGCATTCCAGAGGTTCGTCGCCAAGGGTCAACTCGAGGTGGTGGCGCAGGATTCTTAAGGATCTGCGCAAAATCTTCTAAGGCCCACTCAAGTTTTCCGCGCTCACGCAATAAATTTTCCACCGCGTCACGCAAGTCGATAAGTACATCAACATCAAGAGCTGCGTAGTTCAACCAATCCTCGTGCAGAGGCCGAATCGACCAATCAACGGCGCTATGTTCCTTTGCCAATTGCAAATCTAGAAGTGATTCGCAGAGTGGCCCTAAACCAACGCGTTCACATCCAGCAATTCGGCCACCGAGTTCTGTGTCAAAGAGTTTCTCTGGATTGATGCCAAGTTCACGCAGGCAGGGAAGATCTTGCGTGCTTGCATGAATAATCCACTCGCAATCTTTCAACGCCGAATCCATCTTCGCCCACAACCTTAAGTCGCTGACACAAATCGGATCAATGAGATGTAAACCTCCACCGCGGCGAAAGATCTGAATTAAATATGCCCGTTGGCTATATCGATACCCAGATGCGCGTTCGGCATCAACTGCAATGGGGCCGGAGCCAGCTTTTATCTCTTCTAGTGCTGCCAGAAATCCTGCCTCATCAACAATGAGGGGAGGCAACCCAGATCGTGGAGTGAGTAGTGGCTCTGGCATGAGAAGTTCGTTGACTCAGACGAGGGTGTTACGAGTTAGTGGGGTTACGCCTTCGGGGATTGGTGCGAGACCGGCGCAGTGCTCGAGGAGATCAAGCCAAGCGCGAACATGGCTGGCGATGGCAAATGAATTTGTTGGAGTCCACGAGGCGCGAACCTCTAACTCAGAATCATCGGCCCGCTCATTGAGAGTTCCAAATGATGCGCTGGCAACGCGAGTTACTGTGCCGCTGGGTTGGACATACTCGCATCCGAATTTTTCAAGAGACTCAATTAACCAACTCCAGCCGACATTGGCAACCATTGGGTCTGACGCCATCTCATGATCTACATCTGCTCGAACAAATGTGACGCAACGAAAATCTCCACCCCAACCTTCTTGCCCTGCGGGATCGTGGAGCAGGACAAATCGCGCGGTACCAATTTCATCCTCGGTATCGGCAGTCATTGCAAAGGCGAAGGGGGCGAGTTTTTGTGGGGCCGGAATTTCTTCCACGATTATTTCTACACGTGTGGCTATCGCCCGTATTTCAGCCACAATTTCATCGAAATTTCTCGCAGTGGCCATGGGATAAGGGTAATTTGACCCATGCTCAATCTCAGTTAGGCGCGAGTCGGTAGTGCAAGAAAAGAGTTCCATCGACCTCTTCGCGCGATATCTCTTCGCTTGAGTCCAGTAATTCTTTGATGGAAATTGGGTTCTCACCGCCAGCAATTGGCGAGACGGTCAAATATAAATCAGTCAGCAGACCGCTGGTTAAAGCTTCTTGGATCAAAGCTGGCCCGGCTTCAATCAATAGATCTCCATACATCTGGGTTGCCTGCGAGATAGCGCTCTTCAAAGGCATCGCCCATGCAAGGGCTGCTGGGTTGAGGGAGGCCGGACCAGATAAAGGTTTGTGGGTGAGAACTATCAAAGGAACTGGTGTCTTGGCGTAAGGCTCTTTACGAGCTGTATTGCCCCCAATCAGGATTGCCCCAAATTCGGCGCGTAATTTATGAAAGCGCTGGCGATCCGGGGGAGTGGAGAGACCAGAAGAGCTCCCATTGAGAGTGGTTGTCCCGCCAACGCCAATAACCAAGTTTGCGGCGACACGAGCGCGCTGGCGGTTCATGTGCCTATTTTAAGTGTCAGTCCCTCGATTTACCCTGTGGAACATGATCATCGACTGCGATACCTGCACCATGCGCGATCTTGCCTGCTCAGATTGCGTCGTCTCTGTCCTCATCTCCATCTCTAGTTTTGATGCGAAGCCGCGCGAGGAGATTTCACCTGCCGAGCTGAGCGCAATTTCAACACTTTCAGAGAAGGGGTTAGTTCCACCTCTACGCTTTCGCGCATAGGGCGAATCACCGATCAAGATAATTTGGGAGGAGAGGCCATGACTCACTAGCCTTGCGGTGTGTCTTCCAGAAGAGTGTTACTTGTAACCAATGATCTTGGTCCAAGGGCTGGAGGCATCGAAACTTTTATATTGGGGTTGCTTGATCGA
>CAIZHC010000276.1 GCA_903932705.1 uncultured Actinomycetes bacterium
TCACGACCGAAGATAGATACAAGAACCTTGAGCTTTGCTTGCTCTGGCATGATCTCTGAAATCGATGCAGGCAAGGTCGCAAATGGCCCATCCATTACGGTTACAGACTCGCCAATTTCAAAGTCAACAACCTTGATATCGGCTTTCTCGCCCTTCTTAAGAGGACGAGGAGCAAGAATGTTTTCAACTTCTTGCAAACTCAGTGGAGATGGGTGGTGGGCATTTCCAACGAAACCAGTTACTCCTGGAGTGTTTCGAATACATGACCAAGACTCATCAGTGAGATCCATGCGGACGAGAACATAACCAGGGAAAACATTGCGCTTAACCTGCTTGCGTTGTCCGTTCTTAATCTCGGTGATCTCTTCTTCAGGAACTTCTACCTGGAAGATGAAATCCTCCATGTTGAGAGCCTGAACGCGGTTGGCAAGGTTTCCCTTTACCTTCTTCTCATAACCAGCGTATGAGTGGACTACATACCAATCACCAGCAGCGGTACGAAGAGCGCGACGGAACTCAGCATTGGGATCGTTTTCATCATCGGCATCTTCGCCTTCGGATGAAACTTCCTCATCAATTGCAGCGAGCGCCTCAACACTTCCAACTTCCTCATCAGCCACAACTGTCTCTACAACAGGCGTCTCCTCCGGGGTCGCTGTAAGAGCTGCTTCAAATGCGTCGACTGAGGCGGGAGTTGCAGCAGGTGCTACGGACTCCTCGAAAAATGGATTCTCTACTGACATGTTTATCCCTTACCCAAAGATCCAGAAAACAATTTTGGTGAGAGCGACATCCAGAATAGAAACAACAGCGATGATGAAACCAACGAATACAAATACAACAGCTGTATATGTAGTCAGTTGCTTCTGGGTAGGCCACACAACCTTGCGAAGTTCAGCGACAACCTGACGATAGAACAGGTTGATGCGACCAAAGAGGCCTAGTTTGCCTTCTTCAGTTTCGTGCTTCTCGTCGACCACGTGTCTTACCTCTCTTGTTACATCAACTAATACATTCTCATTTTCGAGCGTTCGTGCGTTACTGCGGTAGAACTGTCTTGCAGGGCAGGAGGGACTTGAACCCCCAACCGCCGGTTTTGGAGACCGGAACTCTGGCCAGTTGAGCTACTGCCCTTCGAGCGTTGTTAAGACACGACTAATCGTGACCTAATGCAAGCGCCAGAACGAGGAGTCTAGAGCCCAGCGGGGCTGGGAGTAAAACCGTGACCAATCCCCTAAATCAGTCGGGGAACCAGATCCCCCCGAGGTTTGGCATACTTCCCCATATGAGCGCAGAAAAAGTGGAAAAACCTCGTATCTCAACCCGTATCGCGGCGATCGCTGAATCAGCCACACTCGCGGTAGATGCGAAGGCGAAGGCCCTAAAAGCCGCCGGCAAGCCAGTAATCGGCTTTGGCGCAGGTGAACCTGATTTCCCAACTCCTGATTACATCGTGCAAGCAGCGATTGAAGCGGCGGCTAAGCCTGCCAATCACCGTTACACCCCAACTCCTGGTCTTCCTGAACTCCGCGATGCGATTGTCGCCAAGACTCTCCGCGATTCCAAATATGTAATCACTGCGGATCAAGTCCTTGTGACCAATGGTGGCAAGCAAGCGGTGTACCAAGCCTTTGCAACCATCATCAATCCAGGCGATGAAGTAATTCTCCCTGCGCCTTACTGGACCACTTACCCCGAGTGCATCAAGTTGGCTGGCGGAAAAGCAGTTGAAGTATTTGCTGATGAAACCCAGAACTACTTAGTAAGCGTTGAACAACTTGAAGCAGCTCGCACAGAAAATACAAAA
>CAIZHC010000277.1 GCA_903932705.1 uncultured Actinomycetes bacterium
GCTAATTCTCTTCCTGCTTGAATTAGCCAGCGGCGAGGATCTGATATCGCATCATTGAGTGATGGTGCGATATCAATGAGGGCAACTCCCAACTCCCCCAATTCAATTTCGCTAGATCCCACGCAATAGAGAATCTCTTTGCCTGCACTCTTTGCTAGTTCTGTAATGGTTCCCACAACTTTTCCGTAAGCACTCTGAAGGTCGAGTCTTCCTTCCCCAGTGATAACGAGATCTGCTTCCTGTATTGATTCCGGTAATCCAACGAGGGTTGCAATAGCGAGCGCACCGGATTCTATGGAGAGATCCCAAGCAATACTTAAACCGTATGGGGTGCCACCTGCTGCCCCAGCTCCTGGGAAATCTGGTTTACCGCTTACTTCATATAAACGCTCAAGTCCGCGAGCTAATTCAGCGACTTGTTCTGGATTGGCACCTTTTTGAGGTGAATAGATTGCGGCACTTCCCGAAGGACCTAGTAATGGATTTGTCACATCACTCAGGCACGTAGCCCCACCTGGCGGCGGTTGAATCACTCCACTTATATCCAATTTGGATAGGCGAATGAGCCCTTCCCCGCCCCGTTCAATTTCTTCACCATCGGCCCCTTCCAGGCGAGCTCCGAGTGCCAGCAACAGCCCTGCGCCACCATCTGTACTCGCTGACCCGCCTACTGACAGAATGATCCGATTCACTCGCTCGTCAGATGCAATGTCTCGCAAGACTTTTCCAAGCTCAAAGGTGTTCGCGCTCATGGGATTTAGCGTGCTTTGCAGAGTCAGTCCGCAGATGGACGCCAACTCCACATAGGCAGTGGCATCCGATAGGAGCAACCAGAAACTTTCGTGAGCAAGGTTGCATGAGATTCGAAGTGCCTTGGGGTTTTGTATCGCAATGGTTTCGAGGGTTCCCTCCCCGCCATCTGCCATAGGTTTCTGAATTACCTCATCTTCAGGGCGGATTGAGAGCCAACCTTCGGCAATCGCGGCAGCGGCATTGACGTTAGAGATCGACCCTTTAAAGGAATCTGGCGCAATCAAGACCTTCACCTCTTTAGTTTAGGTCGCGCTCCACCCTTCTGAACCCACAAGAAGCCCAATGGATTTTGACAAAGTTTCCACAAGATCGGGGGCAATCATTCGTAGTGAGGCAACAAGGCCCATACATTCAAGGAGTACAAAATGAAATCCAAGAAGATCGCATCTGTAGCCCTCCTCACCGCAGGGTTAATGCTCGGCTCTACCTCGGTAGCACTCGCCGATTCCACACCAGCTCCAGTTTCAACCCCATCTGCTTACCAAACCCAGTTAGCTGCTTACAAAGTTGCACTGCTTCAATACCAATTCGCTAAAGTCACAAGTGACATCAATTACCGCACAGCAATACAAAAATATAATTCTGATTGGGCTGTAACAATCGCTGCTTTCCAAAGTGCACAAGCTGCCTTTGAAGCTAAGAAGCAACCTCTTGCAGAAGCTCGTAGAGCTGCAGTTAACGCAGCATCTACTGCATTCCTCGCTGCAACCACGGGAACCCCAAGCGACGCCGTGCTTAGCGCTGCACTTAAGGCTTACTGGTCTGCAAGCAAGTCCGCCAACGATGCCTTTCAAGCAGCTGTAACCGCATTGGGTGCTGCACCTGTAAAGCCAGTTAAGCCAGTAGCACCTGTAAAGCCAGTTGATCCAACAAAGCCTGTTGCTCCAAAGAAAGATAAATAAACGAAGCAAAACCTAAGTTCCGAAAGGCCTCTCAGCCCACCAAGTATGAGAGGCCTTTCGGCTTATATATCGAAGAGCATTTAAGATTTTATGCGAGAGCGGAGACGAGAGGATTTGAACCTCCGAGGCCTTTTAACGGGCCTACCTCATTAGCAGTGAGGCGCACTCGACCGGGCTATGCGACGTCTCCAAGTGGTGGTCGGAGTTTACAGGCAAAAGCTCTAGGCAAAACCCTCGAAGATGGCTGAAAGTACGAGGCGTATTACCCCTCGTGCTCCTCTGAGCTTTGTGTAGATATCAAGCGATAACCCACTCCGCGTACAGCCACAATTACCTTTGGACCACCCGCATTCTTTATCTTGAGCCGCAATCGTGATGCATGCGTATCTAAGAAGTGATCACTTGAAAAATCACTTGACCCGCCAATCGCTTGAATCACCTGTTCACGAGTAAATACCCGCTTTGGGTGCTCCATGAGTAGACGTAAGAAATCAAACTCAGTTCTAGTAATTGATAGCGTGGCTTGGTCTATATGAAGTGTGCGGGTTTCTAAATCCAGTGTTAAACCATTTGCGTTAAAAGTACCTACCCGCTTGGCACCCTCGCTCTTAGCATGTCGGATTTGGGTAGCAACTCGTAGCGCAAGAATTCTCGGACTCACAGGCTTGGTGATGTAATCATCAGCTCCGGAGGCTAGACACATCGCCTCATCCATCTCCTCGCCGCGATCAGTAAGCATGATGATTGGAACATTGGAGGTGCGACGAATCTCGCGACAGACCTCAAAGCCATCTGGTTGACCCATGTTGAGATCCAAGATGACGAGAGAAACTTTATTCGCTTGGAAATTCACCAGCGCTTCAGCGCCGCCACTGGCTTCTAGAACCGAATAGCCCTCAACCTCTAGAGCGGTACGGACAAATGCGCGCACATCTTTATTGTCGTCTACTACCAGGATTAATTCATTAGACATTCTCAGCACCAGTTTCAGTAGGCGGCAGAAGTTTACGCATCTTTGCGATTAATTCGTCGCGTCTTTCCAGAATTGAAGTATCGGCATCCCCTGCTTGGCCATTGAGGCTTCGAGAAAATACTAATAACTCTTCCCCAATTTCAGCAAAATCATAGAATCCAAGCGCTCCGCCATATTCATGCAACTTAGCACGAAGTAGTTCAATCTCACTCTGTTGGACACTCTGTATAGCTTCAGCCAACAAGGAGAACTTTCGGTTCTCAATGAGCGCTTGTGTCTTACTTAAACCATCTGGAAACTCCACGGTTATCGAGGTTCCATCGCCAAGTTGAGAGTTAACTTCAATTTTTGCTCCATGAATTTCTGCCACCTTTGCAACAATCGCTAGACCTAACCCGGTGCCTTGAATTTGCTGATCAACTGCATTGGATGCGCGATAGAAGCGCTCGAAGAGATGATCAATCTCTTCCTCAGGAATACCAATTCCGTGATCACGAATTGTTAAAACCACGTTGCCCGCAGACTCCGCATGAGGGTGTCTTCTCAGAGAAATTTCCAAGACCTTTGAAGGATGGCTAAATTTCACGGCATTCGCAACCAAGTTAATAACCATTTGGGAAAGTAATCCGGATTCACCTGTTACAAAGAAAGAATCAGTCTCGTCATGAGTGAACTGCACACTCAAATTCTTATGTTCGATTGAAGTCTGCATCAAGAAGATTGCATCTTCGATAATCGAGACCAAATCTGCGGGTTTGAGCGCAAACTTATTGTTTGGTGATTCCAGTTGTGAGAGCGAGAGCAAACTTTGTACTAATGAGAGCAGGATGCTGGCATTTCTATCTAGTACCTTAAATGAATTATCGAGTGCAGGATTCACACCAGGCTCTACGGTTGAAGAGAGAAGATCAACGTAGCCAATAATGGATGTGAGTGGGGTACGTAGCTCATGGCTGATATTGGAGATGAATTCATTTTTAGACTCGTTGAGGGACTCAAGCTGATGAACCATCATGTTGGTATCTTCAAGCTCTTGAGCCAATACTCGCAAACGATGACCCTCGAGCAGAATACGGTTCTTGCTGCGTCTGTATTGCTGGACGGCGGAACGAACCAAGAGAGCGAGAAGAATTAAGGCCAATGTTAAGAAGATTATCAAGAAGAGTAGAGAGAAAAAATCGCCATTTCTATGTAGATGAGCCGCGGCAATCAATTGATTATCAACAGCAAGCTGATAATTGGTGACTAACAATCGGGCTTGCGCCACAATATTTTCAATCTCTTGCGCAACCTCTGGGCGCATTATTAATCTATTTTGAGTTGAGAGAATGCCGGGATTTGCTGCGGCGACTGCCTTATCGGCATCATCAAGTGCTACGAGAAAACCAGGTGGAGCAGTTCCGCCCACGGTTGAGCCATCACTATTAATCACAGATAACCTCTGAGCTAATAGAGCGCGCGCAATTTGCACTTCTCGACGAGTGATCTGTTGATCCAACCATTGCGAAAGTCGTACGGTGTAAACCAATGTTTCACGCTGGGTGAAGATGATAGAAGCTGCAGGTGCTTCTGCGGCAGTTAAATGTTGTGCATCAACCAATGAAGACTTATTAGTCTGAATGATTGTGATACTTAGAGCGAGGAAGGCCAGGGCAACAAAGGCAGCTAATACTTTTTGAGCAAAGTTGACGCGAAAGCGCATCACACTTTGATCAAGCCCCAAACCTTCCTCCACTTATTTAACCTTTATGACGTTTATTGACCAGTTCCAGGCATTCAAATTCGAGGCTAGAGGTGTTTTATCAGGGAAAATAATTCTGATAGGACCACCTTGATCGTACGGAATTGGTGCCCCAAAACGCTCAATCGCCAACTGTCCATTTGAGAAAGTAAAGTTCTTAGCCGAGTCTGTATAGATGTAATCATTAAGAGCATCCGTAATGATTGTTGCTCCGGTAGGAACATTAACAAGTTTAAAAATCTTCGCTAGGGATACCACCGTAAAGGTCTGTCTAACTTTTACAAATGGTTCATAAATTGAAATTTGCGTTGTGCCTAATTTGCGAAGAGCCTTCATGCTTAGCTTCACAACTTTAGAGTGATTGGAAACCGTAAGA